>JAISRF010000079.1 GCA_031273775.1 Oscillospiraceae bacterium | reverse complement strand
TTTCGTCTCGTGCCTCGGCGTCGAGCAACGCCTGTAAATTGGTGCCCCCACCCGAAACCAACACGGCGATTTTTATCATAGAACGCACCTCTGTAAACTGTCACCTGTCACCTGTCAACCGTCAACCGTCAACCGTCAACTGTCAACTGTCACCTGTCAACTGATATTAACTTCCCCGTTGCCGTCCGTTACCTCACCTACCACGACCGGACACTCCCCCTGGCCGCGCAGGATCTTTAGCGCCTTGTCCGCCTGGGCGGCGGGCACGCAGAGCATCATGCCCAGTCCCATATTAAAGGTGCCCCACATGTCGCGTTCCGGTATGCCGCCGGTCTTTTGCAACACATTGAAAACCGGCGGGATTTCGAACGCGCTTTTGTGAATATCCGCCGCGCACTCCCGTGGGAGCATACGGGGAATGTTTTCGTAAAACCCGCCTCCGGTAATATGACAGACGGCATGGACCTCGCATTGACTGAAACATTTCAAAAGGGGCTTGACGTAAATACGCGTAGGCTCCAGCAAGGCCTCGCCGAGGGTACGACCGAGCTCGGCCACATAAACAGAAAGGGTGCGGTCGCTGACGTTAAAAATTTTCCGAACCAGTGAAAACCCGTTGCTGTGAACACCGGAGGAGGTAAGCCCGATGATGACGTCGCCTTTTTTTACGTTTTTGGGGTCGAGCATTTTCGCCCTGTCCACAAGGCCGACGGAAAACCCTGCGAGGTCGTATTCGTCCTCCGGGTAAAAGCCGGGCATTTCCGCCGTCTCCCCACCGATTAACGCGCAACCCGCCCGGACGCAACCCTCCGCCACACCGGACACAATCCGGGCCACGCGTTCGGGGACATTCTTGCCCAGCGCTAAATAGTCGAGGAAAAACAACGGCTGCGCCCCCGAACAGGCAATGTCGTTCACACACATGGCTACGCAGTCTATGCCAACGGTGTCGTGCTTGTCCATTAAAAAGGCAAGTTTTAATTTGGTGCCTACGCCGTCCGTGCCCGAAACCAAAACCGGGTGGCTGATACCTGAAAGGTTAGGCTCAAACAGGCCGCCGAATCCACCCAAACCGGAAAGCACCCCCGGCACAGCGGTGCGCGCCACATGGGTTTTCATCAGTTCCACGGCGCGATAGCCGGCGGTGACATCCACCCCGGCTTCACGGTAGCTTTCGGAAAAGCTTTTCATATATGTACCACCCTTGCACCCAACTGCCTCTGGAGTTCCGCGTCCGCTTTATAAACGTCCGCCGCCATCTGGATTTTCATTTCCCGCAATTTGGCCGCGATGGCCGAATCGGTTACACCAAGAATCTGCGCCGCCAAAATAGCCGCGTTTTCCGCGCCGTCAATGGCTACGGTGGCGACCGGAACGCCTTTGGGCATTTGCACGGTCGAAAGCAGGGCGTCCAGTCCATCCAAATCCGAAGCTTTCACCGGAATCCCAATCACCGGCAGAGTGGTTTGCGCCGCCAGCGCACCCGCAAGATGAGCCGCCTTTCCGGCTGCGGCAATCAACACGCCGAAGCCGTTTTCACGCGCCGATTTCGAGAAATTCGCCGCTTCCTCCGGCGTACGGTGCGCGGAAAACACCCGAACCTCGGTTTCAATTCCAAACGATTCTAGCGTGACGACCGCTCCGGCAACCGCCGGGTAATCGTTTTTACTGCCCATGATGAGGGCGACTTTTTTTCGTTCCTCCACTTTTTTATGTTACATCCCCTTTTAATTTCGCTTACAGTTATATAATAACATTTTATGTGGAAATGTCAAGGGAAGGATGGTTGAAAATTTTTCTTAAAAGAAACGGTTGCCATTTATTCACTTCGGATCACTGATCCCGCCCCTTGGGGCGATTCCACGAAGATATCCCCCCGCTTGCAGCGGGGTAATTCATTATTTCCCGGGAAATATTTGCGCTTTTTTTTGCGACGGGTCGGTTCTTCTGGAAATAAGGGCAACCGCCGGCGGAATTGGTGACCGCGGAGGCGGATTCTAAGGTGCAGTAGCCTTCCGTCTGATGCAGACAGTTTCCGGAACAGGGAATAATGCTCATACCGCGTTCAACCCTTTTTTAATCATGATAGGGTAATAGTATGCGCCGGTTTTTTGAATATATTCTTGTGCTTGATTTGAAAAGCTATAATTTTCGTTCCGCGCCTTAGATGAGATCACAGTAGGCAATGACCGCTCCAAAAAATTCCGCGTAACCGTTTCAGGCAAGGTCAGTGAAAGACCGATGGAAATCAAGAAAACCCTTGCAAATATAATTGAAGATGTTATAATTCAAACATAGAGACCAAAGGGAGGTTTTAGTTTGAAACAGACAGAGCCGGCGCTGGTTATTATGGCGGCAGGAATGGGCAGTCGTTTTGGGGGGTTAAAACAGCTGGAGCCCGTGGGTCCAAATGGTGAAATCATACTGGATTATTCTGTTCATGACGCCCGCGTGGCGGGATTTCGTAAGGCCATACTCATTATTAAGGAGGAAAATGCCGCACTTTTCCGGCAGACAGCCAAAAAAGCGGAAAAATTTCTGGACACCCGTTACGCTTTTCAGAAGCTGGAGGATTTGCCTAACGGCTTTACCTGCCCCCAAGGACGAACCAAACCGTGGGGAACAGGACACGCGGTGCTTTCCGCCGCCAATTTGATTGACGGACCGTTCGCGGTAATTAACGCCGACGATTATTACGGGCCGGAGGCGTTCCGGCTGCTGTACGGCTTTTTGAGCAACCCTGACCTGTGTGAGAAAAGCATAACCATGGTGGCGTTTGAGCTGTCTAACACAGTTACGGAATACGGCAGCGTGTCCCGCGGTGTGTGCGAAGTAAACGCGGACGGCCTGCTGACTGACATCACCGAACGCGCGGACATTATAAAACAGGGGAACCGGCTGCTGTACCTGGAGGATGGCAGTGAAACAGAACTGGCGCCCGGTACCCTTGTGTCCATGAACTGCTGGGGATTTACTCACGCCTTTTTGGGCGACTTGCAGGAACAGTTTGTAAGGTTTTTAAGCGATGAACAGGGGATTTCGAACAATGACAGAGGGGCAGACTTTCCGGAATTGAACTGTAGAACCGGATTAAAAAGGGAATTTTTCATTCCATCGGCGGTGAACAGCCTGATTCGGGAAAAAGGATATACGGTAAAAGTGATGAGCACACCGGACAAATGGTACGGCGTTACATATAAAGAGGACAAAACCGCCGTTGTGGACGCTTTGAAAAACATACGGGTGTGATATTGAAGTCGCGGGGAAAACACAATTCGTAAGAAAAACAATGACTGTGCGCATATCCCTGATGCTTTAACACAAGTCTTGACTGAAAGGTGGTTATATTGTTCAAAACCCTTGATTTTCGCATCTCATCTGCCGTGCTTGAATGCATTCATACCTTAGAAAACGCGGGATTTGAAGCGTGGCTGGTGGGCGGCTGTGTGCGGGACATGCTCCGCGGCGTCCGTCCCGCCGATTTTGACCAGTGCTCATCTGCCCCGCCGGAAACCGTCATGGGATTGTTTCGCCGTGCCTTCCCGACCGGCTTGCGGCACGGCACCATCACCGTGGTTTTGGGAAAGACGCGGCAATCAAAAATCCCACGCTCAACAAGCGGGAAAGCTTGATTGCGCTGGCGGAAGAGATTTCTTTTTTGCATTCCTGATGGCAGCCTTTGAAACCCCGTTTCGAACGGATTTCGGAGGTTGCCTAATCATTTTGTAAAACAAAGTCTTTTTTTCTCACCTAACTTCCGCCCCGCTCATAATATGTATAAAGGCAACCGCCGCGTTGCCAAAGGCAGCGTAATAGGTGCCTTATACATATTCAGAGGGGGCTTTTTACGTGACGGAAAACAATTCGGATCCGATAAAATCCGTGGCGGTGCTTGGCGGGGATATGCGCTTTGGTTACCTTGCAAACCTGTTCGCGAAAGACGGCTTTGAAACCTATGCCGCCGCGTTGGATGATTGTCCTGTTTTAGATGAATCCGTACAGAAAACCGGCGTGAGCGAGGCGGTGGAAAACGCCGGGCTGGTGATTTTGCCGCTTCCTTCCGGCAAAAATTCTCCCCTGCTTGCCGCCCCGTTAGCCGCTTCACCCTTGCCGCTGGCCGAGGTTTTTACCTCCGCCCGTGCGGGTCAGATTATTCTTGGCGGGCAGCTCGGCGAAAAGCTGATTGCGGCGGCGTCCTTGCGGAAAATTTTATTGGTGGACTACTTAAAACGGGAAGAAATGTGTATTTTAAACGCCATTCCCACTTGTGAGGGAGCTCTTGAAATCGCCCTCGGCAAAACCGAGCATACCCTGTTTGGATCCCGTTGTCTGGTCGCGGGTTACGGCCGGTTGGGGCGGCTGCTTGCCAGTATGCTCCGCGATTTGGGTGCGCGGGTAGCTGTGTTTGCGCGCCGTCTGCCGGATTTCGCATGGATTAAAGCAAACCGTCTGCAGCCGCTGGATAAGGCGGGATTGGAAGAAAAAATCGGCAAAATGGATATTATTT
>JAISRF010000032.1 GCA_031273775.1 Oscillospiraceae bacterium | reverse complement strand
GACGGCTACCCTGTGGAGTATCTGACCAAGGTGGAGGGTATGCCACTGCCGGACGCCGTACATTTGCTGGCAAACGGCGTTGTGCCACAGGATGGTCTATTCCCGGCTCCCGCGCGGCGGTTTGAGCCAAAAGAGGAAAAGAAAAATGTTCCCTTTGCGCTTCCAGCCGCCAATGCCGATAACCGCCGTGTGTTTGCCTATCTGCACAAGACCCGGTGCATTGACCCCGAAATCATCAACTGGTGTATCAAGCGGGGGCTGGTTTATCAGTCCAATGTCCTTGACGAAAAAACAGGCAGGCATCGTCAAAACTGCGTATTTACCGGACTTTTGAACGGCCAAGCGGTTTTTGCCACCGAGCGCGGACTATTCGACAAGGAATGCGGGAAAGCATATCGCCATGAAGTGGACGGTTCCCGCGATGATTGCCGGTTTGTGATGGAGAACCCGGACAGCAAAGTGCTGATTATCTGCGAGGCCCCGATTGATTGCATGAGCCATGCCACCCTCTGGAAACAGGCCGGGCTGCTCTGGCGGGCATATCACCGGCTTGCCCTGTGCGGCAACTGCGATATTGCGCTTCAAGGTTTTTTGAAACGTAATCCGCAAATTGAAAAGCTGGTGTGGTCGGTGGACAACGATGCCGGCGGGCGGACTGCGATTCAACGGTATTTTGAAAAGTATAAGGCACAGGGCTATGAAAGCCTGATTGACCTGCCTAAAACCAAGGACTGGAATTCTGACCTTTTAGGTGGCATTCCGTATTTTTTCAGCGATAACAATCTTGAAAATGAGGGAGAAGAATATGAGGAATTCTAAGCAATGCAACTTAGTATTGATTTTTTTACGATTTGTCGTATAATATTATTAGAGAGAGGAAGTGAGCGGTTGTGACGGCGAATAACCGGACTATATATTCGGTCAGCGAAATAAAGGATATGTTGTTGCCTGTCTTTGCGGCCGCGCCGGTCTACAAAGCGGTTCTATTTGGTTCATACGCCAAAGGGCAAGCCACCGAAAAAAGCGATGTCGACATTGTCATCGACAGCCGAGGAGAGCTTGTCAACATTAACTTTTACGGTGTTTTGGAGGATGTGACCGAAACTCTGAAAAAGCCCGTTGACTTGATTGAAGTATCGGAAATCAGAGCCAATTCGCCCATTACTGATGCTTTGCGACGGGAAGGAGTAATACTTTATGAACGATAAAGAGCGACTCATTATCCAAAAGCTAATTGGTTACAGCCGTGATATCGCACAGTACACAGCAGGTCTTGATTTTGAGGGTTTCACAATTGATAAAAAGACAGTTTCCGCCTGCGCCTTTACAATCGGTCAAATGGGTGAGCTTGCCGGGCTTATCAGCGAGGAAACGAGGGAAGCATACGATAATATTCCCTGGAAAGCCATACGTGGTATGCGAAACAGAATCGTTCACAACTATGAAAGCGTTGATCTGACGGTTATGTGGAGTACCGTTAACAACAGCATCCCGGAATTTGAAAAGAAGTTGGTTGCCATTTTAAGCGAACAGTCACAAATGGAATTCGACCTTGAAGATGAAGATGACGAATACGAACTCGGCGATTAACGGCTAAATAACCCCATTATCAGAAGCGTTCGCACCAACAGGCGGGCGCTTTTCTTATGCCCATTTTTAAGAAACGAGGAAAGAAAAATGTCCAATACAAATAATAATGACGTATTCACCTGCCCCAAGGAGCTTTTTACTCTGCCTGTGACGCTCCCCGCCAAGCTGGTCTACGCCGCTTTGTGCTCTGAGCATGGCAGCAACGGAGTTATTGCGCTACCTTACCGAGAAATCGCTGACCGGGTGCGGCTTCACGAAAAGACTGTCCAAGACGCTGTCAAACAGCTAAAAAAAGCGGAAGTAATCTTGTGTATTCCCCGTTATGCCGAATCCGGCGCGCAGCTTTCCAACCGCTACTTTGTGAAAGCCTTAGATGAGGATGTGCGGCGGGACAACGATTTTAAAGCGTTGGTGAAACGGATGAACGCCTTTTTGCAAACGGTATCGTGAAAGTGATTTATAGCGGTAATTTTATCCCCATCATGCAAATTGAAAGAAGGAAAAACCAACTATGAAAAAAACAATTTTATCAATCCTCTCAGCACTCTTTATTTTTGCGGTTTCCGCTTGCGGTAACGGCGCGGGCGGCACAGGATACACAGGCGGTGAGCCGGGTACCGTAAGCAAAAGCAAAACACCGGAAAACGGCGCGGTAAGGTTTGTATGCGAGGTTTTGGACTTGCAATACGCCGATGTTTTAGCCCACTCCAATATCACAGATAAAACCTTTATCACCGCGGACGACATGGAAACCTATGTTTCAAGCGGCGAATATAAGGTCATAAATACGCTTACCGGTTACAGCGTTGATACCGCCGAAATTGCGGTCAACGGCACAAAAGACGCAACCGTCCGGGTGACATTGAAAAAGGGCGACGGTTCGGAAGCGGTCACGGAATCCGTACTTGTCAGAATGGCCCAGCCGGATGGTGAATGGGTGCCGGATTTGTCAGGCGCGGTTGTCACCGACTGGAAAATCCGAACGACCGGCGGTGCCCAGCTGTATATCAACGGAATAAAAGCGCCGGAAAGCTTTGTGACTGGCCAAGCCGGAAACGTGAAAGTTCAGGACGTATACACAATCCCCGCTGTCGGCAAAAACAAGGTACTCATTACAGTCAAGGTTAAGGATTTCCAGGATTACACCATGGAAGCGGCACCGTCTAAAAATTCCGCTGATGAGAGCAAATATGTTGACGCGTTGGCCGTTGTGCCGGACAGCGAGGTGGATAAGGCGTGTGCTGATATTAAATCCATTTGGAACGAAGCCTACACTGATTTCGTGGGCGGCGCGGACGTGACGGAACTAAAAAAGTATTTTGCTTCGGATGCGGACGGTGATTTGCCGGAGAATTTGGCGAAATGGTTTACGGCAATCCGCAAAGCGACAAGCGCTCAGGATGTTGACCACCGTATCACCAACATCGGCGCACCGAAAAGCAACAAAGAAACGTCAAAATCTTACTTTATCAGAGAAGACATGGTATATGTCTGTTTCGGGTATAGGCTTGAATGGCGCTGGACTTTTGTTATCGGCGGCGCGAATAGCATGACAAAGATGAGCCGCATATACCTAAAAAATGAGAACGGCAGTTACAAAATTTACAAGGTACCGGATGAAGCTCTTTTCACTTTGGATAATGAATTTTACAATGAGTGGAAGTAAAATCGGAATGTTTCCGACCGGGTTCGGCTTCACAGAAAGCGGCGCAGTGAAATTCGAAGGCAATGCTCCAACCATTGATTGGTTGGTTTTCCATGCTTGCTCACCGGACTTGATCATTTATCACCACAAAGGAGCTACCGGGTTTACCGGTCTTTATTGGATGTCTCAAAATTTTGAAATCTGGTGAGATGACACTTTTGGATGTATTTTTCCTCGTTTAGCCCGCGTCTCCCGCAGGAGACGCTATGCCCGGTGGGGACGGCACACCCGAAAATCGAATTTTCGGGCTTGACGGCAGGAATAGGCGACTGTCGCACGCACTAAAACAGCTTGAAGGCAAAGCCTTCAACAAGACATTTATTTTAAAACGCAAATGTTTTCTGACATTCGCGGAAGGAGAGAAAAAGTTGAACTTTTTAGACGACGAACACCGTTGCAGGTTCTGGGAATTGATTGATAAATGCGGTAAAAGAAGCAACCGGCGTATAGACGCTCAATATGCCGCGGCTGCGAGCATTCTGTCAACAGAAACAATTTATCCTCATGCGGTTAATCACGTTTCAAGGGACGGCATTGATTTTCCTACTATAAAAAGCAGACCGCTTTCAGAAGGAGAGTTTTATATGGTTTCT
>JAISRF010000219.1 GCA_031273775.1 Oscillospiraceae bacterium | reverse complement strand
GGCCGCGGGGTACGCGTTTGACGGCTGGTACAATGAGGCTGGCGTCAAAGTGAGCGCCAACGCGGAATATACCTTCAAAATGCCGGAGGAAGCAACTGTGCTGACCGCGAAATTCGCGGCGAAAACCTATTCGGCGGCGGTGTCGGCGACCACCGGCGGGCTGGCTTCCTTGGACACCGGCGGCTTTCCAGCGGACGGTATTCCTTACGGCACAAGCCTCACGGCGACCGCGACCGTCGGAGAGGGCTACTGGTTCGATGGCTGGTTTGACGGCGAAACCTTAGTCAGCGGAGAATTGGTTTACACCTTCGCGATGAGTGACGGCGGCGCGAATCTGACGGCGCGTTTCTCCGAGAAGCAGGCGGCGGTTCTGGTCACGGTTTCACCCGCAGAAGGCGGTACGGTCACCATTGACGCGGGCGGCGCGGACGTTCGCAACATCCCCGCTGGAACCACGGTTCAATTGCGGGCGACTCCGGCGGCGGGCCAAGAATTCGCGGGCTGGTTCATTGACGGAACGGTTCTGGGCAAGGACGCCGGCTACGCCTTTGTGGCGGAGAAATTCACCTATCCGCTGGAAGCCAGATTCCAGAAGTTCGGCACAAATGACAGCAGGGAAAACGCCGACACCGGAAACAATCTTCCGCTTGCGTTTGTGCTGACCGCGCTTTCGGCTTTGCTCGCGGGAGGGGTCTTGTTCCTTGCCGCGAAACGGCGGCGCGTCTGACACGCAAACGCTCCGGGCGGGTTTCGACTTCAAGCCCGTCCGGGCGGAGAAACCGGATTTTGATCAATGATTAGGAGGGGACAATTTGAAGAGAAAATGTTTCACGGCGGTTTGCTGCTTGGGTCTTTCACTCGCGGTGCTGCCCCTGTCGGCTTGTCAGCCGAAGCAACCCGCCCAAGGCTCGGCGAGCGGTGAGGCGGCGCTGGATATGCACGGCTATGAATTCATCATCGGCTCCCATTACGCGGGCTATTCCGATTTACAGCGCGGTTCCTACCGGATGGCGGACTTGTATTTGGACAAATACGAAGAAATCGAGAGGCTTTACAATTGCAAAATTTCCTTCCGCGCATATCCGAGCGATGGAACCATCGCCAGCGAGGTTCACACCTCCATCATGGCGGGGGATAAACCCTTCGACATTCTTGACGCGCCGCTGAAAACCTTTTATTCACTGCTGGCTTCCAAGGATTTATACGCCCAGAACACCATCGCAGCCCTTGATCTTGCCAGCCCGAACATGAACCAGCAGATTACCAAGGCGGGCACGTGGAACGGGAACGTTTACGGTTCAAAATATACTTACACCGACAACATCCCCGGCATTTTTTACAACAAGGACGTGCTGGAGGCCAAAGGGATTGAAGACCCGGGCGAAATTTACAAACGCGGGGAATGGACGTTTACCAAGCTGAAGGAACAATTGACCGTGGCGACCGGGGCGACCGACAGCGGCTCCCGCACCTACGGCATGGTTATCAGCAACGCTATCTCGGAGTTTTTCCTTTACGCGGGCGGCGGCGGAAAGGTGCTCGACAAAGGTGACAACAACTGGATTTTCGGTCTTGACGATCCCAGGTCAATGGCGGTGGTGCAATATCTGCGCGATTTGCGCAAACAAAAGGTGTTCCACCCGGAAAGCATGTGGGATAAAGTGAGCAAGGCGTTCGCCGAGGGAGAGGCCGCTTTCTTCCCCTATTACATTTGGAGCGCGGCCAGCACCTTTTCCAAGCTCGATATCAACTACGGCTTCGTTCCGTTCCCGAAAATGGACGGCACCGAGCAGGGCGCGCCTTATGTGCAGGACTGCCGGATGTTTATGATGCCGAAGAATCTTCCGAATCCCGAATATACCGGGCTGATTTACAACAAGCTGGCGGAGCTTGGCCCCGACAGCCGCTCGGATCAGATTGATTATTACAAGAGTATTGGCGCGGACGACAACACTATCCGATTCTTCAAGGAAATGTCTGATCAGTTTAAGCTGGTGCCGGGCGGCGGCGCACAAACGGTGGATGCGGATTTGGCGTATTACGGCGCGTGGCAGACCTCGACAAAGGAACCGGCTTCCGAATTCGCGGCGGTCAAGTCCAAAACGCAGGCCAATTTGGATGAGTTCAAAAATCTGATTACAAAGTAACCAAAACGACAGGAGGAATATTCCCAATGAAAAAACGATTTTTGATTGCGCTGATGCTCCTTGCGCTGCTGGTCACGCCGTTGGCGGCGTGCAAAAAAACGCCCGGAGATGAAAGCGACCCGTCAACTGAGGATTCTTCGGCCCAAACGGGAACCGAAAGCGATGAAACCGGCTCCGGCGGCGAAACCGGAGAAACCTCCGGCGAAGACAGCGCGGCGGACAGCGAAGCGGGCGCGGTCGGCTCAATCGCTCAAGGCGCCAGCGCGGGTAGCACCGCGGGCGCAAGCTCAAAAGCGTCCTCCAGCAAAGGATCGGTTCGTCCGCCGAACATTGTGACCAAGCCCATCACTGATTATAACCCGGAAACTCCCGTGGACGCGCCGTGGCTGAAGGACGACCGCAGCCGTTTCTTCGGGCTTGACCCCGAATTTCAGGGCGCGGACACGATGGCTCGGGAATTTGAATCCTACGAGGAGTTGGGCATTAAACGGATGCGGATGACCCTCCGGCTTGACAAGAGCGGCGGCGATCCCGACAGCCCCGATTTTTATCTTTACGACAAGACCATCGCGCTGGGAAAAACCTATGACGTCATGCCGATGGTGCTGATTTCCAACGATTATTTGCAGCTTCCGAATGTTCAGAAGCCCGCGGGAACGGGCGAAGGCTGGAACATGCAAATCACCGACGCCGTCATCAATACCATCACCAGCCGGGTCAAGCTCATCATTCAGCACTTTTTCGCTTTGGGCGTCACGCAGTTTGAAATTTGGGACGAACCGAACAATCATTTTTACATTGACCCGGAAACTTACGGAAAAGTCATTTCGGCCATTTATGAAAAATGCTATTTCACCGAAAAATGGACGGGCGGCAAGCAGGTTTACATCTGCGGGATGTCAGTTCGCGCCGAATACAGCGACAAATACAGCGCGGCCGGTTATAACACCGACGCGGTGGCTTACATGGACGCGGTTTATAAATCCGCCGCGGTGAAAGCGTTCATCGCCAAATATAACCGTTTTCCGCTGGACGCGGTCAGTATTCACCCCTTCAACACCGTGGTTTACAATGAAGTCGGCGCGAAGCAGAAGGACGTTTTGGGTAAAACCATGGAGCAGTTCACCGCGATGAAAAAAGCCAATAACAGCGAATTTCTGCCGATCTGGATCACGGCCATGGGGGTTAATATTTCAGATGAAGCGGTTGCGGCGACTGCGGCGGAGAACATCATCAACCAGATCGCGAACCTTCCGCAGATTGAATATCTGTTCTGGTTCAAAATGAAATATGACGGCAGTGACTGGGGTTTGGTGAAGGAAGCCACGTGGACGAAAAAGAAGATTTATTTCAAAATTGCCGATGTCATTCCCACCCTAAAAAGCATAAAGCTCACATGGAAATAAATATTTGTATCTGTTGAAAATGGGAGAGATTAGCGTGGTATTTGCGCCGATTACGATTAACCGGGAGCAAGACGGTTTCATACTCGAAAACGAAAGTTTCTTTTATATGGCTGATACAGTGTGGTCGGCGCTGACCTCGCTTTCCATGTCCGAATGGGAAAATTATCTGGAATACCGGAGGCGGCAAGGGTTTAACGCCCTGCAAATCAACGTACTCCCCCAATGGGACGCGAGCGGATATGTGGAAACCTGCAAGCCCTTTGCTCAAACGCTGGAAGGGAATCACGATTACTTAAAGCCAAACGAGGTCTATTTTCAAAACGCGAGGGAACGGATCGCGCTTGCGCGGGCATATGGCTTTGTGCCCGTGCTGGTGTTGCTGTGGGCGAATTACATCCCGAAAACGTGGGCTTCAGGGATGGGAAGTGTCGGCGCGATCCCCCGTGAAGCAGTTGCGCCTTACGTTGAATATGCGGTGAAGCTGTTTTCCGAGTTTCAGCCGATTTACATGGTGAGCGGCGACACCGATTTCGTGGGGGAAACGGCGGCCGCGTATTACACCGACGCGCTCGAGACGGTGAAAAAAAATGCGCCCGAAGCGCTGACCACCATGCACATTTCCGGGGAACACAGCAGTTTGCCGGAATCCATTGAAAACAATCCATTGCTGGATTTTTACGTTTACCAATCCTGTCACAACGGCGGCGGGCAGCACCACGCCTATCATCTGGCGGAGGCGTTTCTTAAAAAGAAGCCCCGCCCCATCGTCAACGCGGAACCCTGTTATGAAGCCCACGGTCAAGGCTCGTCCTACGGACGTCATCACGCCTTTGAAGTGCGAAGAGCCGCTTGGCAGAGCGTTCTGTCCGGCGCAAAGGCGGGAATAACCTACGGCGCACACGGCATTTGGAGTGTCCACCGGTTGGATGCAACCTTTCCCAATCCCGGTTTTGCCAATACCCCGCTGGATTTTCAAGATGCCCTGCGGCTGCCGGGCGCTTGGGATATGAGTTACCTGAAATGGCTGTTCGGGCAATATCATTTGGCTGAGCTTTCTCCCGCGAAGCTGACCCTCAACGCGACGGAGGAAATCCGAGCTTCCAAATCGCGGGACGGTTCCCGCTTTGCCGTTTACACGCCTTACGCGGCGGAAATCGGGTTTAACCTTGACCTGTCCGGTTATGAGGTGGTTGAGATTGATTTGGAAAACCGCCGGGTGATGACGCCGAAGATTTACCCGGGCAAGGGGGAAAGCGTCAGCAGACTGCTGCCCTCCCCGTCCAACAGCGATTCGCTGATTCTGGGGACAAAACGGCAATAAACAAGGAGTAATTGAAATGAGCACAGCAGAGCTAATCAGCGAGGTGCGGCGCACGTTAGAGGTGGAAACGCAGTCGCTGGCCGGACTGACAGAAAATTTGGATTATGACACCGCAGAAAAAATTGTGCGGCTGCTGGGGGACTGTGCCGGGCGGATTGTCCTGAGCGGCTGCGGAACCTC
>JAISRF010000193.1 GCA_031273775.1 Oscillospiraceae bacterium | reverse complement strand
CTTGTAAACATTATCCAATAACCTTGCCGTCATACAGTTCCTTTCCCTCAACAACCAACTCGTCGTAAGCGCGTAGGATTCCATTTGTTGTGCCGTCTACCGGTTCACACACGGAATACCCGGCGGAGGTGCAGAGCACCTTTACCGGGCAGAATTTCACCGCCAGCCCCGACACGACAAACACGCCAAGCTCATTCTCCACCGTGCGGAGAGCCAGCGAATTCACACGCAGCCCGCTGTACGTTGTCCTCAGAATTTTCACGTGCGGAAAACGGATTTGGGCAAGCCGGTCGTTCATCACCGAGCAGGAAAACACCACAACGGCTTGGTCGCTCCCCGAAGCTTTATTGATTCGATACACAGTTGCCGGAAATTCGTCCAAAAAGGCTTCCTCAATCTTTAAAAAAATACCCGTTCCTTCGCTGAAAGCGGATGCCTGCGTGGCGGAAAGCTCCAGTGCAACGTACCACTGGTAATCTATAATGACCTTTGCCTTGCCGAAGACCAAACCCGTGCCCCTCGTTTTCGCCTCGGCATAACGCTCCGGGGTTAAATCCGAAATATCGGACGGTTTCAAAACATGCTCAAATCCGTCCGCCACGCCTGAAAAAAAACCTGCTTTCTGGGTTTTCACCGGGCTGCCCGCCGCGCCGATTTTGACGTTCAGCTCTGCGATTTGGCGGTTGATATCATTTACTTGCGGTTGAAAGCTTTCAACCTTATCCTGCAGCAACTGGCGTTTGCACAAAAGAGTTAAAAGTGCGTCGGAATCGGTATCAAGGTTAAAACTGCCGCTGTTATATCCGCCGGTGACCTTAAGAAATCGCTCATCAATTTGAGATTCCAGTAAGGTTAAATCCGTGGCACTGTACTCCTGGTTAGGGATATCCGCGGAAAGCAGCGCGTCCCGCCGCCTGGCAAGCCGGGTGACCTGACGTTTGGCATCGGCCGCTTCCGGGTCTGAAAACACATCCGCTACCACACCGCCCGCGGACACCCAACCGCCGTCCGGCAGATTGTAAACCACGGCACCGGTTTGCGGAAGGTCGATGTAAACCTCCTCACGGATAATGGTTCCGTCAACCTCCAGACTGTCCGTAAAATCAACAGGAAATACCGTCTCGGTTCGAACGGATAAAGCGGTGGATTCATAAAGCTGGTAGGCTACGTAGGAAAACAGAAAAAGCGCAAAAAACACCGCGAGCACACGGCTAAGCAAACCTCCTCCCGGTGGCTTATGCTCCATGCTTATAACCATTCCTTTGAAATCTTATTTTCAAATTACTTTCCGGATTGCCGGGTCTCTGGCGGCAGTTCCATATTAATGGGTTTGTCAGGGACAATAGTCGAAATGGCGTGCTTGTACACCAGTCTCTGGCGACCGTCCCCCTCCAGCATAAGGGTAAAAGAATCAAACCCCTTGCCCACGCCCTTGAACTGGAAGCCGTTATTCAAAAAAACGGTCAGCGCAGTCCGCTCGCGGCGGGCGACACTTAAGAATTGGTCTTGCTGATTAAAATGGGCAGACATTTCCCAACCTCCTGAAAAAATGATTATCTATTATTGCAGTACAAGACTAACGCGTTTTGCGGAGCGCAATTGAGAATTAAGAATTGAGAGTTGAGAATTATTGTTTTTTATTGGCATTTTACGCCAATAAGCTACTGAGAACTTGTAAATTACAGTTCAACCGTCCATCCGAACGTGTCTGGCACCCGACCCCACTGGATCCCTGTCAGCCGGTCGTAAAGTTTCCGGCTCAATTCCCCGATTTCGCCGCGGTTAATGATCATTTTATCAGTTCCGCTGCACAGGCTCCCAATGGGCGAAATCACCGCTGCTGTGCCGGAACCGAACGCCTCAATCAGCTTGCCTGCCTTATAAGCCGATTCCAGCTCATCAATGGAAATCTTGCGCTGGGTAACGGCCACGCCCCATGAACGCAACAGCTCAATCACCGACATGCGGGTGATGCCCGGCAGTATGGAACCATCCAAGGAAGGCGTGACCACGCCTTCCTCCAGCACAAAGAAGACGTTCATGGTGCCCACTTCTTCAATGTATTTCCTCTGGACGCCATCCAGCCACAGCACTTGCGTGAATCCCTTTTGCACAGCTTCTTCCTGCGCTTTGAGCGACGCGGCATAATTAGCGGCGGCTTTGGTGTGCCCCAAACAGCCGCGCACCGAGCGGACATATTCGTTTTCAACGAATATGCTCACGGGGTTTAGCCCCTCCGGGTAATACGCGCCCACCGGTGACAGAATGATCATAAACAGCAGGTGACGAGCCGGGTGTACACCCACCATCGGGTCGATTCCAATAACGAAAGGACGTATGTAAAGCGATGTTCCCTGGGCGCGCGGAATCCAGTCGGCATCCATCGCTACAAGCTGTTTAATCGCGTCCAGCGCGTCTTTCTCCGAGAGGAGCGGCGCGCACAGCCGCGCGTTGGAGGAATTGAGCCGCGCCATGTTTTTGTCCGGGCGGAACAGGCGGATTTTGCCGTCCACTCCGCGATACGCCTTCAAGCCCTCAAACGCCTCCTGCGCATAATGCAGACACATGGCGGAAGGCTCCAGTTTTAAGGGAGCATAGGGTACGATGCGTGGGTCATGCCAGCCCTCGCCCTCGTCGTAATTCATGATAAACATATGGTCGGTGAAAATTTTCCCAAAACCTAACTTGCTTTCATCCTGCGGCTTTGGCTTTGGATTTTGATTTTTTTCAATTCTGATTTTCACTGAAAATACCTCCGGCTTATTATTTAATTAGTGAAATAATGTCTTCTTTCGGGCGAAGACCGACCAAACGCCCGGTCTCTTCGCCGTTTTTGAAGAGGATCAGAGTGGGAATGGTCTGGACGCCGTACACCGTCGCGATTTCACGCTCGTCGTCTACGTTCAGCTTGCCAAAAACCGCCTGGCCTTCCAGTTCGTCGGAAACTTCCTCGACCGTAGGCGCCAGCATACGGCATGGTCCGCACCAAGTCGCCCAGAAGTCTACCACAACGGGTAACTCGCTCTGAAGCGCCAATTCCTGGAAATTTTCAGAAGTAAGCTCTATAACAGCCATTACAATTGCTCCTTGTTTTTTGATTTTTGGGGTTAATTTCCCCTAGTAGAGAGGTGGTTTTGTGTGGGTGTGCGAACACCGTTCGCACCTACATGACCGACTTTATTTTCAAACATTCCTGTCTGACCTTTTCAACCTCTTCATTAGAAACGCCAAACTTATCCGTGTTGCTGGCCGTAACACTTGAAGCCGGCCTGCAATTGAGAACCGTATATATTTTGCCTAGAGCCGCATTCATATATTCAGCGGCTTTTTCTCCGTTTTGACCCGCCGCGAACAGCGTCAACGCGAGTTTGACTGTTTTTACCGGAGGGCGGATATTTTGAAAAAACCTTGCTGAATAATACCGCTGCAAACGGTCAAGCGCTGCTTTTACCGGCGCGGGAAACCCGGCGTTGTACACCGGGCAGACCATGACCAGCACTCGGCAGACTTCAAGCGCTGCGTAAAATTCATCCAAATCCCGGTGTTTGCACTCCGTATGAGCTTTGCACCAGCCACAGTCGTCACAAAAGCGGGGAGCGGCTTGAAACGGTGAAAAGATATTGCAATTTTCCGCGCCGAAAACGGCTAAAACCGGGTCGAGCAACCGGGCACAGTTCCCGCCGCTGTGCGGAGAACCGAAAATCACCAAAACGCCGGCAAGATTTTGTTTTTTATTGATGCGTTGCGCTAATAATAAATTCGTAGAATCCTCAATTTTCAATTCTCAATTCTTAATTTGAACTCCGCAGAGTTCACACTTCATGGTCACAGTAACCGCAGACGTACCCCGTCCCAAAAGTGAACAGCGGCGGCAGATACGGCTCAACGCGGGTGATACAGCGCGGGTTGGGGCACAAGCCCGCCCCTTCCGGGGTCAAACGGGGAGGCGTGGCCTTTTTCGCGCCGTCCAACATGTGCAAAATCAGCGCTTGCCGCACATACATACCGTACGCCGTCTGGTCAAAATATACGGCGCGGGGGTCGTAATCCACTTCATAATCAATCTCGTCCACGCGGGGCAGGGGATGCAAAACGCGCAATTCCGCCTTTGCGTGGCGCATTTTTTCGGCGTCCAGCACAAACACGCCTTTTTGTCGTTTGTACTCTTCTTCAGCGCCAAATCGTTCCCGCTGAATCCGCGTCATATACAGCACGTCTAAATCGCCGATACTGTCCAAAAGAGATGTTGACATGGTGAATGCACAGCCACTGTCACGCAGTACGGACAAAACATAAGGCGGCAGGGTTAATTCCGGGGTGGAAATTAGCACAAACCGGTTGCCGGGAAATCGGCAGAGAGTTTTTGCCAGCGAATGCACGGTGCGGCCGTTTAAAAGGTCACCGCACAGCCCTACCGTCAGATGGTCTATTCTTCCCTTGGTTTCGCTTAACGTAAATAAATCGGTGAGAGTTTGGGTAGGGTGCAGGTGCCCACCGTCACCTGCGTTGATAACGCAGCAGCAAGAAAACAGCGAAGCGGCCTTTGCCGCGCCCTCCTGCGGGTGCCGGATGGTCAGAATGTCTGCATAGTTGGAAATGACCCGTACCGTATCTTTCAGGCTTTCTCCTTTGGAAACGGAGGAATTTCCGGGGTTGTCAAAGCCAATCACCTTGCCGCCTAATCGCAGAATCGCTGCCTGAAAGGACATCTGCGTACGAGTGGAGGGTTCGTAAAAAAGGGTGGCGAGAATTTTGCCATGGCAACTGTCGCAGTAATATTCCGGCTTTGACATGATGGTGCGGGCAGTGGCAAGCAGACCAGTGACCATTCCGGCGGGAAAGGCGTCTAAATCAATCAAATGCCCGAAAGGCCGTGTGTCCTCCATTTCCATAACACATCCTGAAAATATATAGTACCAAGCGCTACGCCAATTTTACCCTTTATCGAGCCGAATGTCAAGAAAAAAGAAAACTGCGCGCCAACGGTTTATTGACTTTGCGCTAAAAATATGATAAGGTGTGTTTATATCAAGTCTGCGTGGAGGTTTATATGCCGTTACTTAGCGTGATTGTGCCGTGTTTCAACGAAGAAGCCGCGTTGCCCCATTTTTACACTGAAGCTGTGAGCGCTCTGGCGGAGATAGGCGGCGGAGTACAGGCGGAGTTTGTTTTTGTGGACGACGGTTCCATGGACGGTACCATGCGGGTCATAAAAGGACTGCGAGCACAGGATCGCCGAGTTCGGTATATCTCGTTTTCACGCAATTTCGGCAAAGAAGCCGCCATTTTTGCGGGACTGAAAGAATGCGTGGGCGATTTTGCGACGCTCATGGACGCCGACTTGCAGGATCCGCCCGCATTGCTGAAGGATATGTACGCTGCCTTGACCCGGGAGGGCTGTGACTGTGCCGCCGCAAGGCGGGTAAACAGAAAAGGTGAGCCGCCAATCCGATCGCTGTTTGCCCGCGTGTTTTACCGCGTTATCAATAAAATTTCCCAAACGGAGATTGTGGACGGCGCCCGGGATTTCCGCATGATGACGCGTAAATACGTAAATTCCGTCTGTGAAATTTCCGAATACAACCGGTTTTCCAAAGGGATTTTCAGCTGGGTGGGGTTCAAAACCAAGTGGCTGGAGTACGAAAACGCGCCTCGCGTGGCGGGAAACACAAAGTGGTCGTTTTGGAAGCTGTTCAAATATTCGCTGGACGGTATTTTAGCCTATTCCACCGTTCCGCTTTACATTTCTTCGGCGGTGGGTTTGCTGTGCTTCGTAGCCTCTCTGATTATGATCCTGTTTTATTTTATAAAAACGCTCATCTGGGGGGATCCTGTGGCGGGGTATCCGTCTTTGATTTGCTTTATTTTAATGATTGGCGGGATACAGCTTTTCAGCATTGGCGTGCTGGGTCAGTATCTGGCAAAAACCTATCTGGAAACCAAAAGACGTCCGGCTTATATTGTCAGCGAACGGGAGAGCGATTCAGTTGACGGAGAACAAAGAACAGAGAACAGTTAAGGAATTGCTTTGGCAAGTTTAATTTTAATCCGTCACCAAAGGCGACACCACAACTGTCAACTGCCAATTACCCGATCACTTTGTCCGACGTTCCGTCCATATATACCCGGTTGAGCACACCATCCACATCGTAAAAGTAAACGTTATTCCCGGAAAAATACACTTCGGTAATATGACCCTCTGCCAACTTTACGTCTTCAGGCAGGGGGTCTTTGTCTTCTTCGGGCAGGTCGCGGTTTGCGTTTTCAACTTTTGTCCTCGCTTGAATATCCCGACAAAACAGTCCTTCTTGGGTTACATAAATCAGATAACTTCCCGCGCGTACGCAATAGGCTTCCACCCCCGCCAGAATAACTGAGGGTTCCTCTTCCTGCATTCCGATGCCGTAGAGCGTGCCGCCGCATAAATAGTAGAAATATCCGGAGGAATCAAAGCAAAAGCGTCCGTTTTCCGGCTTTTTGTCTGCAGGGAACAATTTCAGCGGCTTTATGTCCGTTCCGTCTGTCCGGGCGGTGTATAGATTGCTGTTTTCGCCGGTGAAAATAAGGGTATTTCCGCTTACTACAAAGCTTCCGGTTGGCTTTATTCCAATGCTTTTCTGCTTTTGTCCGGTGATGAGCGTTTTGTTGATTACTCCCTGTTCATCTAGGTAAAAAATCCAGGTGCCTATGACAAACACCTTGTCCGCAAAATCGGCAAGCTTGGTCTTGAAGCTACCGTCATAAAAAGCGGAATACAGGACATGGTTGTTCACATAATACACTTTACCCTTACTGACGTTGATATATTCGGCGGCGGCGTCAAAGCGGCGAGGATTGTCCAGTGTTTCCTCCGCCGCGGAAAACGCACCGTCTTTGGTTTGGTAAAACAGCGTGTTTTCAGAAAAGGCGATCCGCCCACCGTTGCTGTGGTTGTCGGGCTGGTTGCCGCCGGAACTGCCCAGACTGTCAAAGGGCTGTTTGAAAACGTAAACCAGCGCAAGCGCAAAAACAAGTCCCAAAACGCCGAAAAAGATCAGTGCGGCGCGTTTGGCCGGTACCGGCACCTCGGTTTCAATCACATGGCGCACACGCTTTTTCTTTTCAGCCATAATACCAGAACCTTTCACTTAACGGGCGAACACAGTTCGCCCCCACGGGTTGCGATTTTAACGGGTGGTCGGAGACGGTCGCCTCTACGAATTTGTGAATTTTCCGAATGCTCTGCCGAACGTTTTGGCTTTTTCCAGTTCTACTTCGCTTGGGACGAAATTCACCTTCAAGAGTTCTGGGAACACGTTTAACTTAAGCGCTTTCAGCAGCTCCGCCACAGCGCCGGTTGCCTCGCCGCTCCAACCGTACGAGCCGAACACGGCAACCGGCCGTTTCGCGATATTCACCGCGTCCGTCATAGACAGCAACTGCCACACCGGAGGCAGCGCATCCCGGTTAAGGGTAGGTGTCCCGATTAAAAACGCCGCGGAAGCGTTCAAAATCCCACCCAATTCCGGCAGAGAGTGCCGGATAATATCGTACAATTCCACATTGTAACCCGGCCGTGCCTCCCGCACGCCTTCGGCGGCGGCTTCCGCCAGCGCGCGGGTGCAACCGTACGCGCTCACATAAAAGATGGGAATATCCTTGGAAGCTGGAAGAGGAGTGCTCCATTTGGCGTACTTTTCCATGGCAAATTCATAACGTTCGCCCTTTGTCAGCACCGGGCCGTGGCTGGGGCAAATCGTATCCACACAGGTCAAAGCGCGGATTTTCTCCAGTCCCTGTCGGACATAGGCCGGAAACGGACCGAAAATCGCTTCGTAATACCCTTTGAACGAAGCCTCATAAGCCTCTTCATAGGTGATGTGCCGGTCTAAAACGCGAGGCTCACAGTAATGGCTGCCCAAAAAATCGCAGGTAAACAGCAGATTTTCCTCTGGCAAATAAGTAAATATAGAATCCGGCCAGTGCAAAAATGGCGCAGAGATAAATTGCAGAGTCAGGCCACCCAAATCCAGCGTTTCACCGTCTTTAACCACATGTAAGGTTATGTCCGGGCGGTTGGTAATCGCTTTCAAAAAAAGCGAAGCTGCCTGTGAGCAGTAAATCTCGGCATGAGGGCAGAGTTCCAAAAGTCCCGCCAGCGCGCCCGAATGATCAGGTTCCGTGTGGTTCAGAATAATGAAATCAATTTCTTCAGGCTTGCATACCGCAGAAATATTCTCCACATATTCCTCAAAAAAGCTGCGGTGACAAGTTTCCACCAGCGCGGTTTTTTCTCCGCGCGCTAAGTACGCGTTGTAGCTGGTGCCGTATTCGGTGCTCATGACAATATCGAATACGCGGAGTGCCGGGTTCAAAACCCCAACGGAATACACGTTTTCTGTGATTTTTACAGGTGGCATGGGAAAACCTCCGATTTTTAAATTGAAGAATTAAAGTTTTAACTTGACTAGTAAATCTTAATTGCGAACAGCGGGCATTTGGCTCCGCAGTATCCGCAAAGTACGCACTTATCAGGGTTAACGTCTGCCTGATTATCTCTAATATTGATTGCCTTATGCGGACAGAAAGCGGCGCATTTCCCGCAGCCTTCGCACCAATCCGCCACATGAAGATGTTTTTGGGCAGTAAGCAGGTTGCCAAGCTCATGGTCAAGAAATTTTCCGGTTTCGAAAAATCTTGCGTTTGCCCGAACTTCTTCCTTGCTCTTGCAACCTAACGCCACCGCGTGAATGTGAGGGTTGTTCAGTACAAACCGCAGACATTCCTGGGCGCGGGCAAACAGGTTCCCGCCGCCCAGCGCTTTCATGGCAAACACACCCAGCCCTGCCCGATCCGCCGTTTCAATCGCCTCGGCCATCTGGGTCGCGCCGCCGTCTAAAATGCCATACCCATCTATGTTAAACATGGGGTGAACCACGTCCAGCCCGGACAGAGTGGCGGCGTACACACCCGCGATATGGTGGGTGGAAAGCCCAACTGCGCGGATGATGCCCTTTGCTTTGCGCTCCAGCAAAGTTTCCAGCGCCTCATGGTGCCCTTGCATGGTATAAACGCTTTCCTGTTCGTGCAACAAAAAAATGTCAATGACATCGCGGTCCAGCGAACGGCGGGCTT
>JAISRF010000170.1 GCA_031273775.1 Oscillospiraceae bacterium | reverse complement strand
CAAAACACAAACTACCTTTCCGCGAATATGACCTTGGCACGGGCGGCGGTTCTTGCTCAGGCGGCGGCGGATACCTTTGACTACGCCAACGAGACCGACGCACAGATTCAAACGGCGCTGACAACCGCTTACACGAACGTTATCGGCGGAGCGGGCAATGCGATTGCCGCAAGCTGGGGCGCTACCTGGAACGACGGAAGCGGCACTCTTACCCTTTCAAACGGCACGGCGGCAATCGGTGTTTCCTTTTCCAAGCTCTATACTCCTCTGCCCACAGAGCAGGAGGTTCGGGACGCGCTGGACGGTTTGGATTTGGGCGTCCGCACCAACGTGGTCACCAAAGATCAACTCAAGGCTTATCTGCTGGCGGAGCTTTCCTGCCTTTCCAAGGATCTGACCGTTTCGGATTTCTTCCACCTCCACGCCGTTCCCGGAGCAAAGGATGAGACCGGGATTCTGGTGGCGGGGCGCGACGGCTACGCGGCAGCGGTGGTGTCTATTACCGGAAGTGCAGCGCAAATTACGAAAACCTGGAAAATCGCACACGAGGACATCGTAATCGGCGATTATTCCGATTCCACCTCCAAGGACAGCGATTTCACCATCAGCGAGGGCGGAAATTACACCAACCTGATTACCGGATACACCGGGAACGCGAAGAAGCTTATCATCCCGAACCTCTCCGGCAACATTTTAGGGAACTGGGACGTGCCTAACAAAGCTAATGTCGAGGTCGTTATCATCAATAACACCGCCAACGCTCTCTCCGGCGAAACCTTCAAGGATTTTGTGAATTTGAAAGTGGTTGTTATGAGCGACACCGTTACCGGCGTTCACAACGGCGGAAGCGGCGTTTACGGGAAACAGTTCACAAACTGCCCTGAGCTTGCGTTTATGCATCTGTCCGAGGCGCTTATCGATAATTATGATTATGTGAAGGAACACCCGAAATTGGTCAACGTGAACTTTCCCGCGGCGATTAAGAACTTAGGCTACCTTACCCTGCAAAATATCGCGGTCAGGGACTATGTTATTCCCAACACCCCCAACTTAACCCTTGACCCGGGTGTCTTCCGAAATCCCTCCTACGGCGCGGGCACACGCACGTTTGTGTTAACGGGCGACAATGTTGTTTACACAAATACCGGAGTTACTATGGATACGGCGTTTGACAGCGGTTCCGCTCTCTGTCTCACCTTAGTGCTTTCCCCCGTGGGTTCCCTGACGTCAGGCGGCGCTGACACGGGAAATGTCTCCTTCATCGAGCCTTCTCTTTGCAGCGCTTTTGTAATGGCCTCCCTCACGGCGGACGCTTATGACGGCGCGGCGGCGAGCGGCCGGGTACGTTCCGTTCTTGAAAACGCTTATCAGCAGTTCGGGGATTACGGTGTGACCACAAAGTCTTGGAACTGGACTGTTCCCACAGCCGCAAGCAAAACCGTAAGCGGCGCGCTGACACTGCAAAAGGATGGCGCGGAATTAGCGGTTAATTTCATCCGTCCTTACGGCGGCGCAGTGTCCGGAACAACAGTCAAGGAACGTGTGCAAAACGCCCTTGATGAGTACAAATACACAAACTCAACCACCGAGGAGGATATCCTCAAAGCCATAGCGCCTCTGCTGCCCGACGGCTATTCCCTCGGGGCTGAGGAATTTTACAATTACAAGGCCGTCGGCGGCGCGAAGGATTCTGCGGGCATTTTGGTGGAGGGACACAACGGCTACGTCCGCGCGGTTGTTACGCTGACGAACGGAACCGATTCCGAAAAGCTCCTTGTTTCGGGCACAATTGAGCCGGAGCTTGAGATGTTCGCCTTTGCCTCCGTCTCAGACCCCTCCGACTTCGAGCTGTCCGATGACGGAAAAACCCTGCTGTCCTACAACGGCTCCGCGGAAAAGGTAGTCATTCCTGAGGGGGTCGAAACCATCGATATTATGTGGTTAGGAAATACCGATCCCTCAAAGGTTCGCGCGCTCATTCTGCCCGAAAGTCTTACCGAACTTCCCTTTGCTATGTGCGAGGGTATGACGCGTTTGCAGGTGGCGTATATGGGCGACAACGTGCAAAACAACGGGGACGACGGCTACGCATTTTACAAGACGTATGCCCTGAAATACGTGCGCCTTTCGGAAAATCTGACCCAAATCCCGGAGTTTGCTTTCTATGAATGTATCTCCCTTGCCCAGATTTATATCCCGCAAAATATCCGCTCCGTTAGCGAACAGGCCTTTATAACCTCCTTAGTGCGTGACGTCACCCTTTCCGTTGACGTCACAAGAGTGGGGCAGAGCGCGTTTGAAAATCCCGTTGGCCCCATCTTCCCCTCGGAACGCTTCGTTTTGTCGGACGCTGATTTCTTGGCCTTAATGCCCCATATCAACACCGTTTGCGCCAATCAGCCCTACCGCAATATCACGGTTTTGAATCCGGATATGAGAATTGAACAAAACGCTTTTGTATCGTGGCTCGGCAATTCTTCCTCCCCGATCGTGGTTTACGCGCCGGAGGGTTCCACGGCTCAGACGGGCATCAACGCGGATCCGCGGGGCGTGATCTTTGAGCCTCTCGATATGACATTCAGCGAAGCGGCTACCAGAGCGCAGATAGCGGCGGACGGCTTTTATCCCACCAATTCCACCACCGCCGCAATAGTAAAATCCGCAATCGCGGCGTCTTATCTCAGCAGCGCGGTAAAGAATATCGACTGGGCAAACGCGTTTGCGCTGACGCCCTCCACCGAAAGCGAAAAGGGTCGCGTAACGGGAGCGTTGCGCCTGACGCGTACGGATAATTTAACCGCGGACGTTGACCTCGACCGCCCGGTGTTCATACAGCTTGAAGAAAGAGAACCCGGCGGGAATACCCCTGACTCCGGGGACTCCGGGAATCCCGAGAACCCGGGGAACGGTCCCGTCACCGGAAGCAATGCCGCAAAAACAATGGCGGCGGCAGGTTTGCTTTCCGTGCTGGCATTGGCGGGATTGGTATTAATCCGCAGAAAAAAACTCAAGGCGTAAAGATTAAATCACTATAGGGCGCGGCGGTTTTTCATATCCTTGATATTGGAGCCGCCGCGCTAAAAGCGCGGTTTATCGCGGCTTCACAATGGGACACAAGGCGATAATCAGCTTCCCGACGGTCAGGGACAGTCAGGTGATTGTGGAGATTGCACGCGAGGACGGGAACGCGAAAATCGCAAAAGCGTTTGTTTATTATAATGGTCTAGCAAAACCAGAATTTTGATTTTGTGTCTTGACAAGTAGGCCAATATATATTACGATGAGCGGAGCCGAAATTAGTACAAAAAAAGGAGTTTTTTCACATGACGACATTTGAGCGGATCACACGTATGTATGAGCACCGGGAGGCTGACCGCGTACCTATTCTGGATTACCCGTGGCGGGGTACGCTATCCCGCTGGAAGCGCGAGGGAATGCCGGCAGACGCCGATTGGCGGGATTTTTTCGGCGCGGACAAAATCGAAACCATAGACGCGGACATCTCGCCGCGCTATGAATGCAAGGTGATTGAGGAAACCGAGCGATATAGCATCCACACAACCCCTTGGGGAGTGACGCTGAAATCCTTTAAAGAAGAGGATTCAACCCCCGAATTCCTTGATTTTAAGGTGAACACGCCCGAGACTTGGGAGCGGGCAAAGGCGCGTATGACCGCAGACCCTAACCGCGTTGACTGGAATTACCTGAAAGAAAATCACGCGAAATGGCGCGCGGAGGGTCGGTGGATCAGCGCCGGGTTCTGGTTTGGGTTTGACGTTACGCATGCCTGGATGGCGGGTACGGAAACCATACTTGTGGCGCTCATAGAGGAGCCGGAATGGGTTCGGGATATGTTTTCCGTTTACCTAGAACAGTGCATGGCGCATTTTGATATGATATGGGACGCGGGGTATACCTTTGACGAAATTTTCTGGCCGGACGATATGGGCTATAAGGGTACGCCGTTTTTTTCCAACGCCACCTACCGCGAGTTGCTCCAGCCCTTTCACAAAAAGGCGGTTGAGTGGGCGCATCAAAAAGGGATACGGGCGCGTCTGCATTCCTGCGGGGATATAATGCCGCTGATTCCGGACATATTGGACACCGGCATTGACGCGTTGAACCCGCTGGAAATCAAGGCGGGGATGGATCCGCTGACGCTGAAAAAGCAATACGGGGACAAGCTGGTGCTGCACGGCGGCGTCAACGCGGTTTTGTGGGACGACAAGGAGGCAATCGTGGCGGAAATCGAGCGGCTTGTGCCGCAATTAAAAGAGAACGGCGGATATATTTTCGTCTCCGACCATTCCATTCCGAATTCGGTCAGTCTTGAAAATTTCCGGGAAATCATAAAAACGGTCAAGCTGGCGGGCAAATATTAGACAGGGCTGTCAGAAAACAGGAGTAAACATTTATGACCATTGAGGAAGGTGAGTTGGTTATCCTGTTTCAAACAACACTTGACTTCCCATCAAAATGAGTTTTTGCGAAAGAAGCGTAATACGCCGAAATAAGCCGGTGGTATGAACGCTTTTTTTGCGCGCCGTTATATTTCACCAAAAATAAGCGCCAACGGATATTCCTTTACTGGGATACTTTTAAGCAGCACAACTCCGTCCGCTCCATATTCGATCATCGTACAGGGAAATTCATAAACACTGCCAT
>JAISRF010000120.1 GCA_031273775.1 Oscillospiraceae bacterium | reverse complement strand
GGCCAGTTCAAGGACGGCGTAAAGCACGGTCAGGGCAAAATCACGTACTCAGACAAATCCACCTATGACGGCGCGTGGGTCAATGATGTAAAGCAAGGCAAAGGCAAGCAGCAGAGCGCCGACGGCTCGGTTTATGACGGCAACTGGGCGAACAACAAGGAAACCGGCCAAGGCATATTGACCAGCGCCGAGGGCTGGAAGTACGACGGCGCGTTTGTCAACGGCCTGCGTCAGGGTACGGGAACCCTCACAACCGCAGACGGTTCTGTGTATACCGGTGCGTTCCGGGACAATAAAGAGGACGGCCAAGGTAAACTCACCAGCGCAGAGGGCTGGACATATGACGGCGCGTGGGTACAGGGCATCCGTCAGGGTCATGGCAAATACACTTACGCCAACGGTTCAGTGTATGAGGGTACGTTCGCCAGCAACAAAGAAAACGGCGTGGGAACACATACCGATGTTTCCGGCTGGGTCTACACCGGCGACTGGAAAGACGGCTTGAAACACGGGCAGGGCAAGCTCACTTCCGCGGATGGTTCCGTCTATGAGGGCGGCTGGCAGTACGACAAAGAAAACGGTAAAGGCAAGCTGGTAAGCGCCGAGGGCTGGACATATGACGGAGACTGGGAAAATGGCCTCCGCGCCGGCCAGGGCAAATACACCTACAAAGACGGATCAACCTATGAAGGCGAGTGGAAAAACAACAAAGAAAACGGCGTGGGGACGCATGTGGACGCGTCCGGATGGACATATGTGGGCGAATGGAAAGACGGCTTAAAGCACGGCAAGGGCAAGCTCACCTACAAAGACACATCGTATTATGACGGCGACTGGCGCAACAACGTGAAGCAAGGTCAGGGCGAACAGATCTACTTTGACGAACAGGGCGAATACTTTGGTACCTATGTGGGTACTTTTGTCGCGGATAAGCGGAATGGCATGGGCACATTTACCTACGCCAATGGGTATGTGCAGTCCGGCGAGTGGAAGAACGACAACTTTATGGAGTAAGGCATATCGGCGCATTTTGCAATATGGAACGGATGGGGTTGCCCTGTCCGTTCCGTTGACATTTTGAATCAGTGAAAGGTGAGGTTGCGTGTACGCCGACGAAATACTATTGAATGGATCGCCCAATTGTTTCTAACCAGAAAAAATAGCCGATAACTGGCCAAAATATTTGACCGTTGATAAGCTGTACAAAGCCTATATGCCCGACTGTGGGAACGCCGCCACACAGGAGCAATTCCTTTTAGAGTTTGGCCATGCTTGCCAAAGGGCGAACATCAACCCGCAGGACGCATGGTGCGAAATTGAAGGTATCATCAAATCCCATTTAGGTTGGCGGACGGCACAGTAATCAGCTTCCTTGACCAGCTGATAAACTCCGGTTCCACCACGTTAAGCGCGGAAAATTACAGCGCAGTCAAAGACAAATACAGCTATTTTTCGGCCCGGAAACGCAATCAAATACATGAACTGGCGGTGAGCTATGACAAGTGGCTTACCGCGCGGGGGCTATCTGACACAAACCAGTTGGCAGCGGAGCTTATCAAACAGGGCACTAAACGCAAATACGACTTGATTATGATTGACGAAGCGCAGGATTATACCGAACTCCAGCTTTACATGCTGATGAAACTCGCCAAATCGGAAAGGCGCGTAATTTTCTGCGGCGACATCAACCAGAATGTCCGGCCCACGTTTTTTATGTTTGAACGCCTCTACAACCTCTACTACGCATTCGGCTGCACAAACGCCAAAGACAACCTGTTCACGCTGACAAAGAATTACCGCTCCTGCAAAGAAATCGTGTTGCTGCTCAACAGAATTCTGGACGAACAGGGACGGCGCATCGGCTTTCAGGGGGCAAAGGAAGATGAGGGAATCTTTGAGACCGGGTTCCGTGACGGTTCCACCCCGCTGGTTTTGGGATCGACCTCCGAAACCCTGAACCGTATTATGAGCGCCATTTATGACAAGCATTATGCCATTGCGGTAGTGGCTGATGAACAGGCACGAGCCGCGATCGTCGGCAGTTTTCCGGCCTCGGCAGGCAGGATTTTTACGGTACAGGAAGCCAAAGGGCTGGAATATGACACCGTGTTTGCGGCCAATATAACGTCGGCCTATGAAAAAGAGTGGGCAAAAATCCTTATCGGTAGCGATGTAAAACGGGTGAGAAAGTACAGGCAGTTTTTCGGGTACATATATGTCGCCGCGAGCCGTGCCAGAAACCATCTCGTGATATTGGAAGAGGACGGCTGCCCATTTTTGAATATGATTGACGGTACTTATGAACCTCTTAAAATATGGGACTTGGCAAAGTTGGGATTGGCTAGACGGTCTACCGCCGATGATTTTGACCGGGATGCCCGGAAGTTAGAGAAGGCAGGCCTTTCGGACAAAGCGGGCGCCGCCCGCAAAACGGCACAAAAACTCCGGGAGCAAACAGGCCCGGAACAGGAAACGGTGTCTGCTGCACCGCCTAAACGCTTAGAATCCGCCGCATTGCCGGCATCGGTTGTGTATTTAGCCAAGAAACTCATTCTAATGGAAAACAGCGGCAAAAAAGGTGTACAAAACGAACTGGGCGACATTATAATTGAATGTAAGTATGATTCAATCAGTCATTCTGAACACAGAGATAAAAACGGCAAATCGGTATTTGAATGCTGTTTAGACGGCGAAATGACGTACATTGACCGGAACGGCAATGTATATAAATCCGAAACATATAAACCACCAAAGAAAATGATAAAAAGGAATATTGTGGTTACAACTGTTACCGCATTTACTGCCATTTACATTGTGTTAAATACGGTTTCGGCGATATTATTTGAAAAGAACTTTCAAACCAAACCGGATTTTGAATACATCACCAAGCCTCCTGAACCCATATCAGACTTCATACAGGGAAACATGATTCAAGTGTCTGCCGGAGATACTCACAGCGCGGCATTGACAGAGGACGGAACCGTATGGACATGGGGGGATAATTTATACGAGGGGGATTCAATCAGATACACAGGGTCAGCGATTGTAACCAATTACACCGATGAAAGCGTTAATCCGGCGAACAAAAAAATTGCGATTGACGATGTTGCCTACGTGACTACAGGACGTTACGTAACAGCGGCAATCAAAAAAGACGGAACGCTTTGGACGTGGGGCTTTAATGGCTTTGGCGCGTTAGGCAATGGCATCGATTATGAAACGCCCGATACCATTTTTACAGTTGATTCTACACCGTATAAAATTCTTGACGATGTGAAAAGTGTGTCATTGGGTGATAATTGGGGGATGGCGGTAAAATCGGACGGGACATTATGGACCTGGGGCTCAAATAATTACGGGGAACTCGGCAACGGCGCCGATAAAAAGAGTTGCATCCCCGTTAAGGTGATGGAGGGGATTTCCGCAGTTTCTGCCGGAGGGTATCATGGGCTTGCGCTAAAAACAGACGGCACAGTCTGGGTTTGGGGAAGCAATCAATACGGGCAGTTAGGGTATGTGGACAATACGGTTGAGTTTGCCTCAAAACCCCGAAAGGTTATGGAAAATGCCTCTCGAATATCCGCAGGATATGTGAATTCGTCGGTCATAAAAAACGATGGAACATTCTGGACATGGGGCGAAAACACATGGGACGGCCAGAAAACGGAAATAATGCAGCTGCCCATTGGCAATTTGGACAATGTTGTTCAAATTGAAGACGGGTGCAAAACAACGTTAATCCTCTATAACAACGGCACTCTGTATGCGTTTTCCGGAAAGGAATACGCTTTAGTTGAGCTTATGACCTCAGTCGTTCAGGTATCAATATTCAGCTACCACTTCCTTGCCATCCAAAAAGACGGCTCTGTTTGGGCATGGGGATATAACGAAAAATGCCAGCTTGGGGACGGCACAATGCAAGATAGGGATTCACCGGTTATGATTTATCAAAATGAGTGAAAATGGAGGTGTCATCAATGTGTGGAGTGAAACCGCTTACTCCCTGCTGTACAGGATGAATTTCGGGCGGTTCGGTTCGAGAATGGCGAAGCAACCATAAAAAACGCACCGGCTGAATGTTCAGCCGGCGCGTGTGGGATAGCATATATGGCAATCGTCAGCAAACGTATTCGCGTTCGGTTTCACCGCAGTAGCAGCCGTCAAAATCCTTTTTCAGGAAATCCCCGTTTGCGAGATATGGCGCTTCCAGCCGGTAGCCCCTGCGCTTCATCACCCGGAATTTGAAATCAAGCAGTTCCGCCGGCACATTCAATTCACTGGCAACGCCGAAAAAGGATTTGTCTTCGTTCATCAATTCAAGTACTATGTCATCCTCAATAAGCAGCTCGGCGGCAAAAAGATTAGCCTCATATTCGGCGGGGACGGTGCTGTCGAACAGTTCAAACTCCTGAAACCCTTTTAGTGCCGCCAGCTCGGTGTGCAAAACGGCGTGGCCTAACTCATGCGCCAACAAAATAAGGCGCAGCGACTCACCCACACGTGAATTAACCACGATATTTTTAATCCGCGCGATTGTTACAAAATAAGCTTTCAGCGAGTAGCCGCAGTCTTTGTCGCGTATCTTTATCCCCAAATCCCGGCATAGCTGTTCCGGGTTCCGGGTTCCGTGCTTTTCGGTTAGCCGTTTTACAACGGTTGAAATGTAATCCATATTAGTCATGGCAAACCACCCTACCCGGACAAACCGGGAATGAAAGTTGATAATGACTCCACAATTTAAGAAGTCTTTCGCTTGACCCGCCGTGACTTGGGCGCGAATTTTTCCTTTGCTTCCGCTTTGGATTCGAAGTACACTTCCATCAGCGACTGAAAAAAGATTACCTTTGCCTCGTCCTCCAGTTCACCCCCGGCGAACAGGGCGGCGGCTCTTTCCAGAATCTGGCTTGCTTCGTGAGCGCCCCTTGAACCAAATTCATTTTTAACATTGGCTAAGAATATATCTTGGTCAATGTTTTTTTGTCGGTCGCTTTCCTCCTCATCCATGAGGTAGGTAACGGTCACATTCAGCGCGTCGGCTAACTTTTTTAAGTTTCTTGTATGAATATAGCGGGGTAAATTGAGCATGTGTCGCGGGGTTTTAGTGCAGTCCGCGCGGGATTTCGGTGCAGTTGTCGCGGTGGTCATTGCGGTTTCAATAAACCCTTTAACCGCAATG
>JAISRF010000063.1 GCA_031273775.1 Oscillospiraceae bacterium | reverse complement strand
AGGTCGGCGCGGCTACCGAGATTGAAATGAAAGAGAAAAAGCTCCGCATTGAAGACGCGCTTGCGGCGACTAAAGCAGCCGTAGAGGAAGGGATTGTCGCGGGCGGCGGCGTGGCGCTGATTAACGCGCTTCCCGCGGTGGAGAAGCTTTGTTCCGAATCCGTGGGCGACGAGAAAACCGGCGTGGCGATTGTGGTTCGCGCTTTGGAAGAGCCCCTGCGCCAGATTGCGGCGAACGCGGGCTTGGAAGGTTCCGTAATTGTGGACAAAATCCGTGCCAATGGTACACTGAACTATGGCTTTGACGCATATAAGGAAGAGTACACCGATTTGGTGAAAGCGGGTATTGTAGACCCGACAAAAGTTACGCGTTCCGCTTTGCAAAACGCCGCTTCCGTTGCGGCAATGGTACTGACCACCGAAAGCCTGGTTGCCGAGAAAAAAGAGGATACGGCGGCGGCAAACGCGGCTGCTGCGGCGGCGGCGGCAGCCGGCGGCGGCGGGATGTACTAAGTTAGATGTTGGATATTTAGATATTAGGTCTTGGATTTGGGGGTTGCCGTTTGGCGACTCCCTTTGTTTTTTGCCGATTTTTACGGATAAATTGAGAGAAAATTCACTCTTGACAATTACAACTCCATCATATACAATATGTTGTATTGAAATATATAAAAAACACAAAATGAGGTATATAAGATGGAACTCTCCCAAAACGCGCAATCGGTTTTGGAAAAACGCTACCTTGCTCGCACCGGCAACGGCACACAGGCGGAAACCCCGGAGGATTTACTCAAACGGGTGGCTCGGGCCGTGGCGGAGGGGGACAGGCGGTACGGCGGCGCGGAAGAGGTACAGGGCTCTTTTGACGCCTTTTTCAACATGATGGATCGCCTTGAATTCCTGCCCAATTCCCCTACCCTGATGAACGCCGGGCGACCATTGGGTCAGCTTTCCGCCTGCTTTGTCCTGCCGGTGGCGGACAGCATGGAGGATATTTTCGACGCCGTAAAGAATGCCGCGCTCATCCACAAATCCGGCGGCGGGACGGGCTTTTCCTTTTCGCGGCTGCGCCCCGCGGGTTCGGCGGTAAACTCCACAGGCGGCGTGGCTTCCGGGCCTGTGAGCTTTATGAAAGTGTTTAACGCCGCAACGGAAGCGGTCAAGCAGGGCGGTACGCGCCGGGGCGCGAACATGGGTATTCTGCGAATCGACCACCCGGACATTAACGGGTTTATCAGTTCTAAAACGCAAAATGCCGAAATCACCAATTTCAATATTTCTGTTGGAATTACCGAAGCTTTTATGAAAGCGGTGGAACGCGGATGTGATTATGATTTGATTAACCCCGCGGACGGCAGTGTGTCCGGACGGCAGAACGCGCGGGAGATTTTCGACCGTATGGTTAGCGCGGCATGGCAAAACGGCGAGCCGGGCATTGTGTTTCTGGACCGACTCAACCGCGACAACGCCGTGCCATCGCAAGGGGAAATTGAAGCCACCAACCCCTGTGGTGAACAGCCCTTGTTGCCTTATGAAAGTTGCAATTTAGGCTCGGTTAACCTGGCCAAAATGCTCCGAACCATAGACGGAAATCGGGCTGTGAACTGGGAAAAGCTCCGCCAAACAGTGGGAACTGCGGTACATTTTCTGGACAATGTGATTGACGTGAATCATTACCCGCTGGCAAAAATCGATGAGGCTACCCGTGCCACACGCAAAATCGGGCTGGGTGTGATGGGCTTTGCCGATATGCTGCTGTTGCTCGGAATCCCGTACAATTCCGACGAGGCGGTGCGGTTGGCGGAATCGCTGATGGAGTTTATCTCAAACGCGGCTCGCGAAAAAAGCCGCGAGCTTGCCGAAAAGCGCGGCGCGTTCCCTCTGTTCGACGTGAGTATCCGCGCGGGGGGGGAGCCTGTCCGCAACGCCACTGTGACCACCATCGCGCCCACGGGCACACTTTCCATTATCGCCAACTGCTCCAGCGGGATTGAGCCGGTTTTCGGCTTTGCTTATATTCGCAACATCATGGACGGTACCGAGTTGACAGAGGTCAACCCGGTTCTGCGCCAAACCCTGGAAAGACGCGGTTTACTGACGGATGAACTGCTCAGGCAAATCGCCGCCCATGACACACTTGCACAGCTGGACGGGGTGCCGGAGGACATGAAACAAGTGTTCGTTTCCGCGCATGATATATCGCCGGAGTACCACATTAAAATGCAGGCGGCATTTCAGAAGCACACCGACAACGCCGTATCCAAAACGGTGAATTTTCGCCGCTCCGCCACTCCGGAAGACGTGCGCGAGGTGTATTTTCTGGCGTACCGGTTAGGTTGCAAGGGCGTGACCATCTACCGCGACGGCAGCCGGAGCGAGCAGGTGCTCAATATCGGCAAGGTGAACAAGGAAAACGCGGCGGATACGCCTGTGGAAAGCGGTTTTATCACGCCCCGTCCCCGCCCCGAAGTGACGATTGGCGTGACCGAATGCACAAAGAGCGGGTGCGGCAACCTGTATATCACGGTCAATTATGACGACAAGGGTATCTGCGAGGTGTTCACCAACACAGGTCGGGTGGGCGGGTGTCCGTCGCAGTCGGAGGCAACGTCGCGGCTGGTGTCCGTGGCTTTGCGCTCGGGCATGTCCGTGGAAAGCATTGTCAAGCAATTAAAGGGAATCCGGTGCCCGTCTACGGTGCGCCAGCCGGGCATGAAATGCTCCTCCTGCCCGGACGCCATTGCCCGCGCTATTGAAAAGGTGGCAAGGGCACAGGAATTCGAAGGTTACCGTAGCGCCCCGGTTAACGATAAGCTGGCTGCCGGAGGAAAATTGGCACAGGACTTCGCGCGGGAAAATTTGACGGTTTACGGGAAAAACGACGTTCCCGCCCGCGTCTGCCCCGAATGCGGAAGCGAATTGGAACACGAGGGCGGGTGTGTCACCTGCCGTGGTTGCGGATATTCAAAGTGCGGATGAGAATGTGTGCTGTTACAACCGCCCATTGGGCTGTGAAAGGTAACGTTTGCTTCATTCCTCCCGCGCCCGTTCAATAAATCGGCGCAAATAGGTGTAACGGTTCATTTTTTTGTTGTTTTTAATCATTTTCAGTACGTCACCCTGAGTGCCCACCAAAATCAGCAATTTCCGTGCGCGGGTGACGGCGGTGTACAGCAAATTCCGGTAGGCAAGCAAATTCGGCACGTTCAGAACCGGGATAATTACACAAGGGAATTCGCTCCCCTGACTTTTATGTACGGTGATGGCGTAGGCTAATTCCAGCGCCGTGGCCTCCTCGGCTCCATATTCCGCCCTCCGGTCATCAAACAGCACGTCAATCACTCCGGCCGCCTTGTTGATTTGGGTGATTACCCCGATGTCGCCGTTAAAAACGCCCTGCCCGCGCGTACCATCCTCTTTGTTCCAGAGCACATTGTAGTTGTTTTTTGACTGCATGACCTTGTCTCCCTCGCGGAGGGTCAGAAATCCGCACTTCAACTCGTTTTTCCGGGGCGCTGCCGGGTTCAGCGCGGCGCGCAACGCTTCGTTTACGCTACCGGAACCCAGCTCCCATTTCCGGCTGGGGCAGAGCACCTGAATGTCTGAAAGAGGAGAAAATCCGTAGCTTTGCGGCAATCTTCCCACCGTCAAATCCACCACTGTTTCCAATGCTTTTTGCTTGTCGGCGGTTTTTAGCAGGAAAAAGTCGCTGTCCCGGCGGGCAAGCTGGGGGGGATCACCTTGCACAATTAAATGCGCGTTTGCGACAATCAGGCTTTCCATGGCTTGACGGAACACCTTACGGAGACAAATCACCGGGCATATTTGGCTTGCGATTACATCCGCGAGTATGTTCCCAGCACCCACGGAGGGCAGCTGGTCGCTGTCACCGACCATAATCAGCCGGCAGCCCAGCGGCAGGGCGCGGAGCAGGCCTTCAAACAGCAACGCGTCCATCATGGAAAGCTCGTCCAAAATCAGCGCGCCGCAGGTCAGCGGATTCCGTTCATTCCGCAGGAACGCGGGTCGGTTTGTGTCCGACCACACTACTTCCAGGAGCCGGTGAACGGTCTTTGCTTCCTTCCCGGTGACCTCGCTCATCCGTTTGGCGGCGCGACCGGTGGGCGCCGCAAGCAGCACATCCACCTTTTGAAGCTCGAACAATTTTATAATCCCGTTGAGTGTGGTGGTTTTGCCTGTGCCCGGACCGCCTGTGAGCACCATGATGCCGTTTTGCACGGCGGCATGGATGGCTTCCCGCTGGAGCGCGCCGTATTTTATGTTTAACGCGCGCTCTATTTCATTAATATCCCGGTCAACGGTCAAAGCCGCGGGCGGGCTTGTCCGGGCGATGATACCAAGCCGTTCGGCCGAATAAGCCTCCGCCTGGTACAGAGCGGGCAAAAACACCATGCCGCCCTCCATGACCGCCGCTTGGGATTCCAAAAGCCCATCCAGTTCACTTTCTACCGCTTCCGGCGCTTGCGCGAGCATTTTTACAGCGGTTTCAGCCAGCTTTTTGTAAGGCAGGCAGGTGTGGCCGTTTTGCAGATTGTGCCTTAAAATGTGCAAAATCCCCGCCTTTACGCGGTTGGGGGAGGAGGGATCAAGAGAGCGCTCACGGGCAATTGCGTCCGCGCGCTCAAAGCTGACGGCAAAATCGTCGTCGCATAATACATAAGGGTTGTCAAGTACTAAATCGGGAGCGGTCACGCCGAGCCTGGAGAAAATGAGGAGCGCTTCATCTGTACCGATTCCGTATTCGCCCAGCCGCAAGACCACCTCGCGCACGCCGAACTTTTTTTTGAATTCCTCTGAAATTTCCTCCGCCTTTTTTGGAGTTATGCCCTTTAATTTGCTCAGACGACCGGGGCTGGTTTCCAAAATGGCGAGCGTGTTGTCGCCGAACGCACAGACCAGCCTTTTGGCGAGAGATGGCCCGATTCCGCGTACCGCGCCGGAAGAAAGGTAACGCAAAATGGCCGCAGCGGTGTTGGGCGCGGTGATTTCGGCGGATTCGACCTTGAACTGCGGACCGAAGGTGGCGTGTGAATCCCAGCGGCCGGAAAGCCGGACGCTTTCGCCAACCGAAACCGGGGACAGGCTACCCACGGCGGTAACCAGCTCTTCGCCGGTGTTGATTTCCAGCACGGTAAAGCCACTTTGTTCGTTACGGAAAGTGATGCGCTCCACGGAGCCTGTTAAAATTTCCTGTGAGATTTGAGATGCCTCCTACGCAAAATTTTGCAATATGTTCATCAATTCGCCGCCATCGCAGAATCGCGCCGTTTTGTATGCGTTGCACAGCTGTCCGCAAAGTGTCCGCTCCCGGTCATCGAGTCCGCAGTCAACGGCATACAGCCGGTATTTTCGCCCGCCTGCCAGATGCTCCCGCGAAATAATCTCATGCAATTTCACATTGGCGTTTTCGCCGGAAAGCGGGACAACCAGAATAGGCAAGTGGTCGGATTTGCCGTAAAACAGCTTCTCAATCGCCCAATTTACGGCATCGGTCAGCCCCACTATCGACAGCAGGGTCACCGCGATAATCAGTATGGTTTCCGTCATCACAATTTCACCTCACCGCATTATATGGCGCAAAGAGAAAAAACGTGCCGGAATTTGGCTGTTTTACGTGTAAAAAGCCGCTTTTAGCAATTTTTGTTCCTCATTCTCGCGCTTCACCTTTGCGGGAAATTTTTGCTGTTCCTTTGCGGCGAAATTCCTTTTGTAAAAAACAGGGAGCTTGATTCGCCGCGAAGAGGCGCAATGACTGTCACTTGTTAATTGTCAACTGACTTTTCAGCCCGTCAAAATCCAGATAATCTTCAATAAACTGCTTGCGTAAAAGGTCACGCGGAATAAATTCGTTGTACTTGCCTTCAATTTGCACCTTGTCCGGCAACGGCAGACTGTACAAATCCAGGTCGGAACGCAGAATGTCGGCGATGATTTCCTCAAGCTCTTCTTTTGAACCGTCGAAAATAACTTCGAGGTAAACGCAGGTGATAAATGGCAGCTTACTTTTGATTTTTCGGTGCCGCAAAGCGTAGTTCAACGTGCAGAGTTGCCGTGTTCCAATCCAGGGGAAGACGGCGTATTTTTTACCGGAGAGCGGCGTTACCAGATTTTCAAGTATGCCGCTGTTTCGAGTGATATACCGAATTTCGGTCAGCCTTTCCCGGCAGCGTTCGCTTAAGTAAGGGTGCAGCTCGTCCGTGGTCAGGACATTGCGGATTTTTTGCACCAGAACGGTGTGCAACTCGGCGGTAAAATCAACATCCCAGTCCACCACGGAGATTCCCGGCACTTTTTTCACAAAAATCACTTTTGATTTTTCATTGACATCCACCGTCTCCCA
>JAISRF010000244.1 GCA_031273775.1 Oscillospiraceae bacterium | reverse complement strand
GCAAGCGTTGTCACAACCGGGACTGTCCTTCATCTGTGAGGTGAAAAAAGCTTCCCCTTCCAAGGGCGTAATCGCGGCCGATTTCCCGTACCTCAAAATCGCTCAAGAATACCGGAAGGCGGGCGCGGCGGCCATTTCCGTGCTCACGGAGCCGGAATATTTCAAGGGCGACGACGCATATCTCCTGGAAATCGTCCAAGCGGTGAACCTACCCGTTTTGCGCAAAGATTTTGTGGTGGACGCGTACCAAATCTACGAAGCCCGTCTGCTCGGAGCCTCCGCCGTACTGCTGATTGCCGCGCTGCTGGGCGGACAACTGAGTGAAATGCTCTACGTATGCGAAACACTCGGCTTGTCCGCACTGACCGAAACCCACACCGCCGAAGAGGCGGAGCGCGCCGTAAAAAGCGGTGCGCGGATAATCGGCGTGAATAACCGCGACTTGCAAACCTTTGAAGTAAACCTTGAAACAAGTCGCCGGCTCCGCGCGCTGGTTCCAACCGACCGGCTGTTTGTGGCGGAAAGCGGCATCCAAACGCCGGATGATGTGGCGAAATTGGCGGGAATCGGCGCGGACGGCGTACTGATTGGAGAAACGCTGATGAGAGCAGAGGACAAAGTGTCCGCCCTCACGCAACTGCGCTCTTTAATCGAAGGTAAATAAATGGCCTTTACCTCAAAGGAAGCCGGGAAAGGTTCTTAGGAAGGGGGACAAGCCTTTGCCCAAAATAAAAATCTGCGGGCTGTTCCGCTCGAAGGATATTGATTATATCAACACTCAGAGACCAGATTACATCGGCTTTGTATTCGCGCCAAGCCGCAGGCAAGTTGACGAAAAAACGGCCTATAAACTAAGAAAAAAGCTGATAAGCGGCATTGTGCCCGTGGGCGTGTTTGTAAACGGCGGAATCGAACAAATATCGAAATTATATAAACAAGGCGTTATCGAATACGCACAACTCCACGGAAACGAAAATGCGGACTATATCGCGCGGCTAAAATCTGCCTGCCCGCAAATCAAGCTCATCAAAGCGGTGGTGGTCAAGTCCGGGGAGAATATTGAACGGGCGCAAGCTCTGGACGTTGAATATTTGCTTCTGGACAGCGGGAAAGGAAGCGGGAAAGCCTTTGACTGGAACGTTTTAGCCCCTCTCGCGTCCGGTTCCCGGGGAAGCCGGATAAGCGATACGCATAAACCTTATTTTTTGGCGGGCGGCATCCATTTGGAAAACATCAGCAGGGCATTGGCGCTTAACCCTTACGGCGTGGACGTGAGCAGCGGCGCGGAAACCGACGGCGTTAAGGATGGCAAAAAAATCGCGCAATTAGTGAGAATCGCGCATGAACACGGAGGAAAACCCACATGAACAACGGCAGGTTCGGCGAATTCGGCGGGCAATACATCCCTGAAACGCTGATGAATGAAATTCACAATTTGGAACAGGCGTATGAATTCTACAAAAACGATCCCACATTCAACGCCCAGATGGATCAACTACTCCGTGAGTACGCCGGGCGTCCCTCGCTTTTGTACCGGGCCGAAAAACTGACCAAAATGTGGGGCGGGGCGAGGATTTACCTCAAACGCGAGGATTTGAACCACACCGGCTCCCACAAAATCAACAACGTTCTGGGGCAGGCACTGCTCGCGAAGCGCATGGGGAAAACGCGAATTATCGCGGAAACCGGCGCGGGGCAGCACGGCGTTGCGGCGGCGACCGCGGCGGCCTTGCTTGATTTGGAATGTGAAATCTTCATGGGGCGTGAGGACACAAGGCGGCAGGCGCTGAACGTCTACCGCATGGAGCTGCTCGGAGCGAAGGTGAACGCCGTCACAAGCGGAACCGAGACTCTGAAAGATGCTGTGAATGAAACCATGCGCGAGTGGGTTTCCCGGGCAGCGGACACGCATTACGTTTTGGGCTCCGTCATGGGTCCTCATCCGTTTCCCACCATGGTACGGGATTTTCAGGCGGTAATCAGCCGGGAAGCGCGGACGCAGATTTTGGCGCTGGAGGGTAAACTCCCAACCGCGGTCATGGCTTGCGTGGGCGGAGGCAGTAACGCCATGGGCATGTTTTACCACTTTATTCCAGACCAAAACGTCCGGCTGATTGGCTGCGAGGCGGCAGGCAGGGGCATACACACACCGCAAAACGCCGCGACCATCGCTAACGGAGAAATCGGCGTGTTCCACGGCATGAAATCGTATTTCTGTCAGGATTCCGAGGGACAAATTGCCCCGGTATATTCCATTTCCGCCGGGCTGGATTATCCCGGAATCGGGCCGGAACACGCGCACCTTTATAAAACCGGCCGGGCCCAATATGTCCCCGTTACGGACGACGAAGCGGTGGCGGCATTTGAGCTGCTGGCTCGGACGGAAGGGATTATCTGCGCTGTTGAAAGCGCTCACGCCGTGGCGTACGCGCAAAAAATCGTACCCGGAATGAGCGGGGACGACAGTGTCATTCTCTGCCTTTCGGGGCGCGGGGACAAGGACGTGGCGGCTATTGCCCGGTACAGAGGAGTTGATATCCATGAGTAAAATAGCGAATGCGTTCAAAAACGGCAAGGCGTTTATCGGCTTTGTGACGGGCGGCGACCCATCTTTGACCAAAACCGAGGAATTTGTGCTGAAAATGGCTCAATCCGGCGCGGACTTAATTGAAATCGGCGTGCCTTTTTCCGACCCAATCGCCGAAGGGCCGGTGATTCAGCGCGCCAACCTGCGGGCGCTTGCCGCGGGAACAACCATGAATAAAATCTTTGAGACCGTGGCGAAAATCCGCGAAAAAACCGAAGTGCCGCTGGTGCTGCTTACTTACCTTAATCCCGTTTTTCACTACGGATACGCGGATTTTTTTGAGCGGTGCCAACAGGTAGGCGTGGACGGGGTGATTATCCCGGATTTGCCTTACGAAGAGCGGGCGGAAGTCAAATCCCGCTCGGGCGAAGTGGATATCATTTCACTGATTGCTCCTACGTCAGATGCCCGTATTGCCCAGATTGCACAAAACGCTTCGGGTTTTTTGTACATTGTGTCGTCGCTGGGTGTGACCGGGGTACGCAGCGAAATCAAGACTGACATAAAAGAGCTGTTTGCCGCGGTACGCCGCGAAACCGGCTTGCCCGCGGCGGTGGGCTTTGGAATCCATACCCCGGAGCAGGCGGGAGAAATCGCCCGAATTGCGGATGGCGTGATTGTTGGCAGCGCGATTGTCAAGCTGATAGAAGAGTACGGGGAAACGGCCGGACCCCATATTGAGGAATATGTGCGGGAAATGAAAGCGGCGATTGGTTAATCCCGTGCCGCAATCACCAACAATTCCCCGCTTTCTGCCCTCACCGTGGCCGTGTCCCCGACCATGACATTGCTCACACCACGGGCGGAGCCCCAAAATAGCGTTTCCCCGTTCAAAGGGTACGCCAGCCCAGTTGTGGTCACGCCGACGCAACCGGTGACCGGAATCAGGGAAACAATGCTGCCTTTGGGCTTGCGGAGTTGCATTTTCCGGTTCAAAAGCCGTATTTCATTGTGGCTGTCTATTATAACCGCGTCTTCCCCGTGGTCGCGGCAGTTTTTCAAAAGAAAAATGTTGGCCAGGGTGTGGTCAAGCCGGGAACCTGTACACCCCAAAAACAAAAACCGGTCACAGCCCCGCTCCCGCGCGGCAAACAGCGCGATTTCGGTGTCCGTAACCTCTTTTTTTACCGGGTATTTCAAAACCGGCACCCCATCCGGCACGGTTTCCAGCGAATCAAAATCTCCCACCAGCAGGTCAACCCGGTGCCCGAGCTTTTGGGCGTGAAGATACCCGCCGTCCGCCGCGATAATAAAATCATCCGGGTGGAGTAAATCTTTTATTTGGCGGATTCCGTCAATCCGTCCTCCGGAAAAAATAACACATCTCATAGTAGAATTATCGCACATTTGGCCGGAATAATCAACGGTCAAAGCTAAAAAAAACAAATAAATACGCAAAAAAAGCCCGCGGAGGTTACGCCTTTAACCTTTTGCGGGATTTTTCTTTTTTTCAGTGGTGTCAAGATGGGCGCGCGCGGAATATGATGGAGTGATTGAGCCCGCAAAAGAGGCGGGAGAAAGGGAAATCAGAAATGCCAGAACCATTGAATTATCCGTTGTTTTTTTTGGGCGCATATTCAGCGCGAGGTTATGTTTCGCGGTTCGAGGACGTTACAAACGGCTCGGAGTATGAAACCTACATATTAAAAGGAGCGGGCGGTACGCTTTGCACCGCGCTTATCCAGCGGGCGGTGAACGCGCTCTCCGCGGCCGGTGTTTCGGCCGAAATCATCCTTGCCGCAGACGATCCATCGCGGCTTGCCGGGGTCTTGTTCCCCGCGGTTAAGTTAGCCGTCCTCGACGGTTCGCCGCCTGAATGTCTGTACCCGCAATATCCGGGCATCAGCGGGCATTTAGTGGATTTCGGTGTATGCTGGCAGAAAGAAAATCTCTTGCGAAATAAAGGTGCCATTCTGGCCTGCTACCGTGAGCGGGCGGAACTGACCGGCAGGGCGGGACGTTACCTGGCGGCGGCGGGTTCTTTGCTTTCGGACAGCTACCGCATGGGACTGGAAGCGACCGACGTCCGTAAGGCGGCACGGTTTGCCGCTAATATAGCCCGGCGGGAATTCGCACCCAAAAACCGCGAGGGAAGCGAAAGCCGCCGCTTTATCAGCGGGATTACCTCCGGCGGGCATGTGTTTATGAATGGCACGGTGCGGACGCTGGCGGACAGGGTGTACACGATAGAGGACAGCCAGGGGGCGGCCAGCCGCGTGATTATGGCGGTACTCCGCGCGTTGGCGCTGGAAAACGGTTATGATATTATTACCTGCTTTTGCCCTATTTCCCCCGATGAAAAGGCCGAGCATATTATCCTTCCCGAACTGTCTCTGGCATTCTGTACCAGCGGGCCAACCCTGAAAGCGGACAGTACCGAACGCGGTTATCACGCCCGCCGCTTTACCGATTTACAGAAGCTTAGAACACACAAACAGCGCCTGTCATTTAACAAAAAGGCATCCCGGGAGTTGCTGCAAAGCGCGGTGGACAGTCTCGCCGCGGCAAAGGAGGTGAATGCCCGGTTAGAAAAGCATTATTTGGACGCTACCGATTTTAACCGCGCGGAGGAAATCACCGCCGGAGTGATAAAAGAAATGGCCAATAGAATCTAAAGAGTTTTCAAAAAAGCCAAGAGTAAATGTCCGCTAATATCCAAAAACAGCCTTGTGGAACAAGGCTGTTTTTTACGTCTAAAGCGTGGAACCGGCGATATGCCAAATGTACGAAGAAGCATTGACCGTTTATTGAAATCCTTGAATTTAATCGTACCAAAGGTTAACTTTTTTCTTGATAATTCCGCCGAACGGGCGTATAATACCCTCATAAATCAATTTACCGCAAAGGAAACAAATAAAAGTGGAAAAAGACTTTATTAAAAACGCCATCTTAAAGCTTTCCGCCGCCGC
>JAISRF010000211.1 GCA_031273775.1 Oscillospiraceae bacterium | reverse complement strand
GCCAATGGTACGGTTTTCATCCTTGACCAGTAGATATTCCGGTGCCAAAAACACCGTTAAAAATTTGTGACTGTTAATGATTTTCTCGCCCTCGCGCCCTATGATAAGACCGCCATGCTCGGTGCGCTGAAGCTGTTCGATATCCATCAGGTGGGACAGCAGCCGTTTGTAATCCTCTTGCGGAATATGCTTAAAGCTGCCCAAGGTTAAAACGGTCTGAGCGAGGCCTGCCGGAGACATTTCCCCATTGCTTTTCAAACAGCTCATGGTCTGGTGATACAGCAGGTTATACGCGTAATTTCGCGGCGGAATCGGCTCCATCCAATGGCTCTTGAGATACAGTTCAACAATGGCGACGGTGCGCAGGAATTCCCAGTTGATGGGGCCCAGCACATCGGCGGAATTGATTTTGATGCTTTCCACAAAGGTAAACAGCAACTGTGGAATCTGCCCCCGACGCCCGCAGCGCCCCAACCGCTGGGCAAAGCTGGACACGTTTAGCGGCGCGCCCACCTGAACGACCTGGTCAAGCGAGCCGATGTCGATTCCCAGTTCAAGGGTCATGGTGGCGCCGGTGACAATTTTTCCGTCGGCGGATTTCATCTCGTCCTCTGTGGTTTCGCGGATGAGTGCCGACACATTCCCGTGATGAACCCGGTAAACATCGGGCGCTTTGTTTTTCAGAGCAATCTCCCGAAGGTGCGCCATGACGAACTCGGTTTCCTCACGGCTGTTGGTGAAGATGATGGTCTTTTTGTCCAGGGTCATCTTGAATAGGTATTCATAATGCTCCCGGTTGCCGATATCCCCGCCGGAATCAACATTAACCACATTGCCGTCACCGTCCCGCTCTACCATATCCCGCTTGTCGGCATAATTCACAAAGCGCTCAATGTGAAGAGCCACACGCTTTTTACCCTCGTCTGTGACGGGCGCGGAGCAGTTTCGCCCGGTACCGGTATTCATCCAGTTTTGTGCCAGAGTAACATCCCCCAGTGTGGCGGAAAGCCCGATACGGCGCGGGATAATGCCGGTCAGCTTTTGCAGCCGCTCCAGCACGCAAAGCAGCTGGAGTCCCCGGACGTCCCGCATGAAATAATGAACCTCGTCAATAATGATAAACCGCAGGTCGGAGAACATGGAAAGGCAAGCACCGCGTTTATTGGTGATTAGGCTCTCGAGCGATTCCGGCGTGATCTGCAGAATGCCTTTCGGGTTTTTGATGAGCTTGTTCTTTTGGGTGAGAGACGCGTCCCCGTGCCATTTGCACACCGGAATGTTAGAATCAAGCAAAAGCTGTTCCAAACGCTTGAACTGGTCGTTGATCAGCGCCTTGAGCGGAGAAATATACATCACCCCGACCGACGTGGACGGGGCTTTGTACAATTGGGTCAGCACAGGCAAAAAGGCGGCCTCCGTCTTGCCCGTCGCTGTGCCGGAGGAAAGCAGCAGGTGGTCATCCGAATCGAAAATAACCTCGCAGGCAGCCACCTGGTTGCCGCGAAGCTCTTCCCATTTGCTTTGGTAAATGAAGTCCTGAATGAAAGGAGCCAGGCGGGAAAACGCGTCCATGCTGTACCTCCGATAAACGGCAAAAATGAATCTTGTCCGGACAAAATTCAACCCTCCCGCACACATTTCGGGGTCTTGACTTTTGTGCGAATTAGGGTTATACTGAACCAATGCTACTTCGCGCGGCGTTCACTTTTGTAAATACGCACAGTGTGCAATGGCGAATCAAACATAAAGGGGAAATGATTAATGCGTTATTTTTCAATGCGCCGTTCCATGGCGGTCGTCTTGTCTTTGGTAACCTTGACGTCAGTGCTTTTGTTTACGTCCTGCGCTAAAACCTCCGCGGGTGACACGGGCGGCGTGTTCGTTGGGCAGCCGTCACAGGAAAACGAGGATACCCACGGCGGTTCGGAGGACGGGAACACGAGCTTGCAAGACAGCGTACAGGCGTCAAGTGGCGGTGTTTCAGCGTCCGGAGGCAAAGCGGTAACCTCCGCCGTGACGTCCTCCAAAAACGCGGTGGAAATCGAAGCCCAGTGGCCGTCTGAGTGGGACGACATGGCACCGGAAGACGGCGCTGCCGGTTCCACACCGAGTACAACCCCGAATACCGCTTCAACCTCCTCTTCAAGCACAACGCCCTCCGATGACGGATATTTTCCCGGGCGCTGGTAGAGCGATATTGTTTTTTATTGGCGTTTTACGCCAATAAAAAACAATAATTCTCAATTGCGCTCCGCAGAGCGCATCGGTGACTTTCGGAATCAAACCTCAAATTCCTGAAACTCCCCGTGGATTTCCTCATCGAAAATTCCGCCTTTGGCCATTTCGAAGCTGTTATCGCCCAAGATGTCGGACACGCGTTTAAGTGGATATTGGTGCAAAATGTTCACCAGTTCAATGAAATCGCGGATGATCTCACGCGGGGTAATGTGCGTATCTGCGCCCACGCGGTTATATTCCACGGTGAGAAAATAGATCAGATCGTCCTGGGATAAAACGGGCGTGGTTTTATAAAGCTGGGCGTGGATGTTTAAGAGCTTTTCAATCAGAATATACATTTCTTCCTGCGAAAGCATTTGCAGGCGGATGATGGGCGCAGACAAATCCTTTACGTCGTCGGAGGAAAAATGACCCTCCGACAAACGGGACCGCAGAGCCTCGTAGCTGAACACGCCTTTGTACTTGTCCTCGATGCACTGCGGTGTGCCACCCATCAAAAATCCGATATGTTTGGCCTTGCCCTGTAGTACATCGTTATACATGGTGAGGATTTTTTCGTAGTTGTTCGCACGGGTAATGGAATTTGGGATTTTGAAGATGTTAACCAGTTCGTCTATGACTACCAGCATTCCCTTGTACCCCGCGCCAACCAGAAACGCCGCGAATATCTTCAAAAAGTCGTACCAGGTTTCATCGGTTACAGTGAAGTTGATACCCAACTCTTCTTTCGCTTCTCGCCGTGTGGGGTATTCGCCACGGAACCATTTGAGCACATTGGACTTCTTTGCCGCATCGTCCTGCCGGTAGGCGTTCCAGTAGGCAACTACCGCCTTGGCAAAATCAAAGCCGTTGACCATCCCCTCAAGGGAGACGGCAACCGCGTAGATTTGTTTTTCTACCAGTTTATTGAATTCCTCGCCCTCGGCGTCCGACTGCGTCTTGACGGCTGCCTGAATGCCGGAAATCCACTTTTCCAAAATCAGCGGCAGAGCGCCGCCGTCCGGTTTTGATTTGGTGGACAGGTTTTGGATTAACTCTTTGTATGTGGCCAGGCCTTGACCCTTGGTGCCGGCGAAACGGCGTTCAGGCGACAGATCCGCGTCCACCACGACGAACCCTTTGGCTGTGGCGTAGTTGCGGATGGTTTGCAAGAGGAAGCTTTTGCCGCTGCCGTATTTGCCCACAACGAAGCGAAAAGACGCGCTGCCGTTCTCAATCATCTCAATGTCACGCAGAATCGCGGCGATTTCCTCGGCGCGCCCCACCGTAATATATTCCAGTCCCACACGGGGCACCACGCCGCCTTTTAAGGCGTTTATCAGAATATTCGCGATTCTGGTCGGCACAGCGTTTTGCATAATCAATCCCTTTCCTGGCAGACACGCGTCCTGCCCCTATATATATTCGGTTAATTTGGCCGTGTAGTCATCATAGATCATGAATTCTTCGTCCAGAAGATTGTCGCCGATTGCGTCCATGGCTTTTTCGTTGATTCCGTCAATCAGAACCTCCAACATAACACCATTTGCGTCCGCGAACTGCTTGATGTCTCCGTCGCCCCGCAAAATCATGCGGATTGCCTGCAATTCGGTTTCGCTAAAAGCGGCCTTTAGAGTTGAGAATGGAGCCGCGTTTGGTGTCGCCGGTACCGCCGGAGCCGTGTACGGTACGGTTTTTTGGGGTGTGGGCGGCATCGCGCTTTGTGCCGACGGCAGGGGATAAGGGAATGCGTATTCCTCTTGTTCAGGCACAGTTAACTTTTTCTGTGTGGCGAGCGACTCTTGCCGGATTCTGGACAGCGCCGAGGGGTCAATGGTCACAACGGTTTTGGTCATTTCACGGTAGAATTCCGTCACAGCGTTACTGATGAGTTTTTCAATGGACACTCCGGCTTTGTACAGTGTTATGACGTTTTCATGATCGATTGTTTTGGACACGTCAGCGGAAATCTTTCCTTTGAATTTGGTGATATTGCGCAGAACACACTCCGTTTGTTTCATGATATATCCGATGAACCGCTGTTCGGTTTCCGTTTTCAAAATGGCGCTAACGGTCCATTTTTCGTTTTCACACTTGTAGATTTCGCGCTCGGAAAACACAACTTGCCGATCCGGCTGCCGCGCCCAATCACAAAACAGCGCGCCTTCAAACGGATGCCAGGGAACCATTTGCATAGTCGGGAAGGGAGCGAAACTGTCAAAGTCGTTGTCAACGGAGCACAGTGTCTGCCGGATTCGTTCAAAAACAAAACACAAGCACTCCTGAAATAATTTTTGATTGCCCGCCGAATAAAAAATGGAGCGCCGGATGTCGTAGTTTGATATGTCGCAGAATAAATCGAAATCGCCGTCGGTGCCCGTTGGCTTCCGGTAGTGGTCGGTCAGACCGTTTACCTTCGCAAAATCTTTGAAGGGCTGTTTCAGCGTATAATAATAAACATGGTAATCCCTGAGCCACCCAAACATGGTATTGTCGATGGACTCGTGATGTACCCTGTACACTTTCCAAAAAGCCATCAGTCGGTTTAAGCCGTCCTGAGGGGTTGCCACCCCGATATTGTTGAGCAGTTCGTAAATGTAGAGGAACGCGTAGGAGAGCGAAATGTCTACAAAATTGCCTTCGCGAACCTGGGTTCGCCAGGTGAAGTAGGTTCGGAGTTGTTCATAGTTCATCATCTGGTAGTCGGGAAAAAAAGACTCCAGCGGGGTACTTTCGCTGTAATTGTCCGTAAAATCTTTCATAAATTTGCCTTGCTTGCGAAAGACGCTTGCTTTTTCCCGCAGAGCTTGCGTTTGGTTAAAAAAATGGGTGCTGCCAAAGTACGTGGTGCGCTTTGCCCGCGCGATGTCCCGCATGGAACCAAACAACTCGCGTAGTTCATCTTTTTCCAAAGATTTCGATGGAATGATCCGAGGTTGAATTTTTTGCGGTTGCAACACAAACTTGCCGACGCCGTCAATTTTACCGAGCCCCTTCGCGGGGTTGGCGTCATAATCAATCACATAAAACGGACCGCTGCTCAATTTTTGCCAAAACCTCCCACGGGCAGGCACAGAGGTCTGCTCCTGCGTTTTCGGACGAGAATCCGGTCAGGCACGGAAGCCTGTACCTACTGGGTTGGGGGTAACATGGTCAGTCCCACTTTGCCGCGCTCACGGTCGATG
>JAISRF010000134.1 GCA_031273775.1 Oscillospiraceae bacterium | reverse complement strand
TCTGTGGAGCGGTTCGGAGCTGCGTACAAACCTGAACAACAGTACACATGACTACTCCGCAGGAAACCTGAGCTTCAAAGACGCCATTCTTGATACCACATTGTATACGAGAAAAGGCTATAACGGCAGCACATACACCGATTCGATTTCCATCACCACAGATAAAGTGTTCCTGCTGTCTGAGGAAGAAACCTTTAATTCCCTTTCCACCGGAACAGCCGACTACACAAAGAATATCTATCCCGGCACGGTTCTATTCGCGGACAACCACGCCAGAAAAGCGACCGCAGTGTCCGGAACGGGCGCGTCTAACTGGTGGCTGCGTTCTCCCCGCGGCAATACCTACTTCGCGGCGCGGGCCGGTGCCACTGGTGGCACCGGCGATTACGGCGACATCGTCAGTTCGTTCGGCGTCCGCCCCGCTTTGCGGTTAAACCTTGCGCCGTAACAGGAAGAGAATGGAGAAGTTAGGGAATTGAGAAGTTTGAAGACGAAGTCAAAATCCGTCCGCGAACGCGGACACCACAATTCTCCTTTCTCCATTCACCATTCTCAATTCCACCGCCGATTTCTCATCATTCTGCTGCTTCTCCTGCTGCTGTGCGTGAGCGTCACCGCCGGGATGCTGGTAAACGATTGGCTGATCGATCGGCAAAACACACAGGATACGGATCGTCTGCGTGAAATGGTCGGCGCGCCATCACTCCCGTCATTTTCACCGGAGGACATAACGCCGCCACTGATGGATTTTACCGCCATCAACGAAGTAAACAACGAGATCAATGCCTGGCTGATACTGGACGATACCGACATAAACTACCCAATCGTACAGGCTCCGGACAACGATTATTACCTCACCCGCACCGCCGAGCGAAAGAAAAACGCCAACGGCGCGCTATTTCTGGATTTTCGCGTCCACGCCGACTTTTCCGATTTCAACAACGTAATCTACGGTCACAACATGAAATCCGGCAAAATGTTCGGCACGCTGGTGAAATTCAAGGAAAAAGAGTTTTGGGATTCCCACGCCACCGGAACGCTGTACACGCCCGGCAAAACCTACGGGCTGGAACTCTTCGCCGTGGCGATCACAAGCCATATCAGCGCCTATTACGGCTACGCTTTCGTCTCTCCCTCCGAACGGGAAGCCCACTTGCAAATGATCAAAAACACCGCGAAATATTACCGCGACGTCGGCATCACGGAAAAAGACAGAATCCTCGCGCTGTCTACCTGCTCATATGAATACAAAAACGCGCGAACGCTGGTACTTTTCAAAATTGTGAATTGAGAATTAAGGTATTGCCGCGGCAAATAATTTAATAAATTCCGTCCGCGACAGCGGACACCACAATTCTGCATTCTGCATTCTGCATTTAATAAGTTCTGAATTCTCAAAAGGGAAGGTGGGCGCGTTATGAATAGCGAATTTGACAAGCAGTCACAGTCCGAAACCGGCTGTACCGCTGATTCTTTGCGCGTTCAAAATATGACCCTTGCGGAACAAAACCGGCAGCTGACCGAATATCTGACCGCCTGCCGCAACCGGATAGAAGAGCTTTCCGCCAGACTTCGCCGGTGTGAGGAAGAACGGGGCGCGGAAAAGCACAGGGTAGGCGACGCAATCATACAGGCGGAGCTGACCCGCGCTGAAATCGTGGAACGCGCCCGGAAAGAAGCCGAAACACTGACTTTTGACGCGCGGGCGGAGGCGGCGCGGGTCACAGGCGCGGCAAACGCCGAAGCGGAGCATATCCGCCGCAAGCTGGACACAGAGCTTGCGGCGGCCAGGGAGAATCTGAAAAATCTGGAGGAAGCCACCAGGCACTGTCTCAACGGTTATTCCACCTTCGCAAAAGATATCTACGGCAACCTCCGTGCCATATCGGACATATTAAGCGAGCGGCAACCGGAACCTCACGCCGGTAGCCGAGACGAAACAACCCAAAGCGAACCCCCGCAGAAACCGTTGTCGCCAAAACACTGCGCGGAGGACGATGGCTTTCTGGATCAGATGAGCGAACTGCTCAAAAACATCAAGCCCTCGGGTTTTACAGACAGCGGCTACCCGGAGGAGGGTCACCGGATATTCGGGGAATAGACCTTAAACGCGAACCCGTTGTCCAAGCGGTCGCTAAGGATTTCTACGTGTTTTGACGTTGCAGTAAAACTATTGTCTCCACATGCGCCGTCCGCGGAAACATGTCCACGGGCGTAATTTGCGTGGCGGCAAACCCGTGCCCGGCGAACAGGGTCAGATCACGGGCCATGGTGGCGGGGTTGCAGGAAATATAAACCACCCGACCGGGCTTTATGGAGGCGACCGTTTCAATCAGTTCCGGCGTCAAACCCTTTCGGGGCGGGTCAAGCACTACCACGGCGGGTGTGATGCCTTCTTTTAATATGTGCCCCGCGGCGAGGGCGGTGTCCCCGCAGAGGAACCGGGCGTTGGTGATATTGTTGATTGCGGCGTTTTGGCGGGCGTCCGCCACGGCTTCCGGGGACAATTCCACTCCGATTACCCGTTTGCAGGACTTAGCCATTGAAAGCCCGATTGCTCCCGCGCCGCAGTACAGATCAAGCAAAACATCGTCCGGTTTCAGCGCGGCGTATTCGGCGGCTCTGGCATACAGCCTTTGGGCCTCTACATGGTTAACCTGATAAAACGACAGTGGCGAAAGACGCAGCTTCACTCCGCACAGCGTGTCTGTAATGAAATCCGCACCCCAAACGGTTTCGCATCGGCGGCCTAAAATTACATTGGTTTTCTCGTGATTAAAATTCACCGTTACGCTTTTCAGGTTGGGTAGCGCCTCCCGCAGGAGGGCAATCAGCCGGGGTCGGCCGGGCAAAGCTTCGATTTTTCGCGCGTTCACCACCGCGCAGGCCATGAATTCTCCGCTCTCCCCCGCTTCACGGAGATAAATATGGCGAAGCAGCCCGGTATGGGAACGCTCGTCATAAACGGAAACGCCGCATTCGGCGAACACGGGGCAGTCCACCCTTGCCAGCCGATCCGGGGATGGGGTAAACACCTCTAAGAGCTTACCGTAGCAGAAAGATTTTGCCACCTTTACAATTTGCGCCCGAACCACGTCGCCCACGGCGGTCTGCGGGACAAAAACAGCCGCGCCCCCGTAGCGACCGACGCCGCTGCCTTGAGATGACATGCCGGTAATCTGCAGAGTGACCCGCTGATTTTTTGAAATCATATTTTCGTTCAACATTCGAAGCGCCTTTGTCATAAATTGTAATTATACTGCGCAAATTCCCAATTCCGGTTGGGATATGGTAGAAATAACATGGGAGCGATGTCTCAGGCCGCTCCCGGAAAGAATACTCGTACCGTCAGAGAGCTTAATATCATAGCGGTGAAATCCGCCGCAAGCGCCGCGGGCACCGTGTGACGCAGGCGCTTTATTTTTATCGAGCCGTAATAAACCGTCACGGTGTAAAAGGTAGTCTCAGAGGAACCGCACATCACCGCCGCGGCGCGTCCCGTAAGTGTGTCGGGGCCATAATCGCCGAGGATTTTATTTAATACCGCCACCGCACCGCCGCCGGAAACCGGGCGGATGAGTACCAGTGGCAGTGTACCGGAGGGAATCCGCAGAAAATTTGCCGCCGGGGTGACAAAGCCGGTGAAGGTCTCCAGGGCGCCGGAAGCCTTTAACATTTCCACCGCGGTTATCAATCCAATCAGCGGGGGCACAAGGCCAAACATGGCTTTCATGCCGTCACCCGCGCCGTCCAAAAACGCGCCGAACACCTCTACATGGCGAAAAAGCCCGCAGAGAATAATCAACCCCACGGCAAGGGGCACCGCGTATGAGGCAAAAGCTGAGATGACGATCACCGGCCTTTTTCAGTTAATAGTGTACAGTTAATAGCGATATTTCCACAGAAATACATTAACTGTTTACTGTTAACTTATTCAGCGTTCGCGCTAAAATCATCCCTACCGTCAGCGCGCCGAGGGAGGACAGCAAAACGGCGGGCATGATTTCCATCGGGTTGGCGGATCCCGCGTTTTGCCGCAGAGCCGCCACGGTGGTCGGCAGAATCTGGAGCGACGCCGTGTTCAAAACCACAAAGGTGATCATGTGGTTTGCGGCGGTGTCGCCCGGCGGTGAAAGCTTTTTGAATTCCCGCATGGCTTCCAGCCCCAGCGGCGTGGCGGCATTACCCAGCCCTAACATATTGGCGGCCACATTCATGCAGACGGCGCGGGCGGCTGGCCCGTCCGGGTTGAGACCCGGAAACAGCAGACGCAAAAGGGGCCGAAAAATTTTCGCCAGCGCACGGGTAAGGCCGGCCCGATCAGCGATTTTCATCAGGCCGCCCCACAGGCACATGGAAGCGAGCAAGGTAATACACAGACTGACAGCCGACTGACTGCCTGAAAACAGCGCGTCCGTCACTTCCCGCCCCCGCCCGTTGACGATGGCGAAGATAACGCTGATCAGCATCATCCCAGCCCAAATGTAATTCATCATAACACCATACCCCCGATAAATATGTACGCGCGCAAACGGATAAGTATTACGCGCGTTTATGGGAGTTGTGGAATTGCCGGTGGCGGATGCATGCCCGCGTGGACTGTTAATCCAGCATCAATTTTGCTGCTTTGTAAATGTCTCCGCAGCCCAGCGTCAGCACTAAATCGCCCGGCTGAGCGTTTGCCGTCACATGGTCGGCGATGGACCGAAAATCCGGCAGACAGACAGAACCGGGGATTTTCGCGGCTAAATCAGATGAATAAATGTTGTAGGTGTTCACCTCGCGGCTGCCCATAATTTCGGCGAGGATGACTTTGTCCGCAATTTGCAGCGCCTGGGCGAATTCGTCCAGCAGCATGGCGGTGCGCGAAAACGTAAAGGGCTGGAATACCGCCCACACCGTTTTGAAGTCCATGCTTTTTGCCGTCTCCAGGGTTACGCGGAGTTCGGTAGGGTGGTGGGCGTAATCGTCGGCGACGGTTACGCTCGCTTTGGAACCTGTCTCTGGGACTGTCGCCCCGATGTTTTGCCCGGGCGTGAATTCGCCCAAGATTTCGAACCGGCGTCCCGCGCCGCCGAATTCCCTCAGCCCTTTTTGAATGGCTTGGGCGTCCGCACCCAAGAGCAGAGCCGCCGCTGCCGCCGCCGCCGCGTTTTGCACATTGTGGCGACCCGGAACCTTGATTTCAATCTCAAAAGGCCGGTCGCCTTGCGCGGAAAAATCAAACAAGTGGCCGGTTTTGCGCTTTTGGATATTGGAAAAGGCAAAATCAAAGCCTTCGCCCTCTCCGTAAGTGTAAACGCGCTTCGCAAAGCGCAATTGCGAATGCTCCTCTTTGTTATTGGCGTTAGAGACAAAGCTGTGTGTCCGCCCCGCGGTTTCGATTTTTGCGGCTTTCAGCGCGGGCAAGTCGTTCCCGTTTACCAGAATGACAGCGGCTTTGGCGCAGAATTCGGTAAACGCCGCCTCTAAATTTTCCATGGCGCCGAAAAATTCCAGATGGTCGTTGTCGATATTCAGAAGCACAGCCAAGGTGGGCGACATTTCCAGAAAGGTGTTGTGGTACTCGCAGGCCTCGCAGACCAGTAAACCGCTTTGCCCGGCGCGACCGTTGGCGTTAATCAGGGGCAGTTTCCCGCCGATTACCGCCGATGGGTCAAGCCCGCCGGTAAGCAGAATCTGAGTGAGCATGGAGGTAACGGTGGTTTTGCCGTGCGTTCCCGCGACCCCGACGCAACGTTCAAAGAGACGGGTGAGCGCGCCCAGCAGCAGGGAACGCTCAAAGCAGGGTATTCCGCGCTTTTTCGCACCCGCGAGTTCGGGATTATCCCCGGAGATGGCCGCCGAATAAACCACCGCGTCGGCGGTTTGAACGGTATCCTCAAAATGTCCCACGGTGACGGGAATTCCCAGCGCGCGGATTCGGTTCAGTGTGTCGCTCTCGTTGTTGTCCGATCCGGTGAGAGCCACGCCGCGACTGTGCAGGATTTCCGCCAGCGGGCACATCCCGGAGCCGCCGATACCAATCATATGAACGCGCTTGGCCGCCAAAAGAACACGGTCGGTTTCGGTTTGATTTTTCACAGTCAATCCTCCAGATCTGAAACAGTAGCATTCATAAAATTCACCCCGATACCATTATACAACGCAACGGCTGTTTTAGACATGTTTTTTTGCTCATTTCAGCTACTGATACAAACAATACATCAAAAAACAATCCGTGTCAAGAGAAGAACATTTGCGTATTCGTCAGCAAAAGGGCGAAAAGTCCTGTAATAGCAGTCCCGCGCGCGTAATCCGCGTTGCGGAAAGTCCGGCGAATTCGCGGAACGCGCCGGATACCAGACCGGGGCTCAGTGTTTTTGCGGGCGAGGCACAGAGCGTGATCATCAGCGTTTTTTCCTCGAAAGAAAAGCGGGCAATGTCCGGCTTTATGTCTGTTTGCGTTTGCGAATCCCCTTTCCCCTGTTTGTTTTTGGATTTTTTAATGACTTGTATGCGCTCCCGGGCAAAAAAATCCGCCGCCGGTTGACGAATATCTTCCGAAAACACAAATTCATAGTCGGCAAAGGCAATTTCTCCGGTTTTGTGTACCGGGAAGGTCACCCCGGTCACCGCCACGCCATGGGATCCCCTTTCACCGGAGCCAATCAGCGCCGGGTCGTTTACCAGCGCCAATCGCACGGCTTCCGGGGGATTATATTCCGTCAGGCGAAAGTCCACACATTCGCCTAATCCCCATACGCCCAGTGGCAGCGGCAGCCCAAAATTGAGATAAGGGTGCGGGTTAAAGCCCTCCGTGTGCCAGACGGGAAGCCCGGCGCGACGGAAAAGCCGGGTAAAATAGCGCATGATATCCAAATGCGACATATAGGTTGACGCGCCGGTTTTGGAAAACCACGCGCGATAATTGAAAAAATCCGTCTGTGTATTCATTCCAATCCTCTCTAATCCCAAACATTGGTGATTTGTAAGCATTATACCCCATGTGACAGAAATTTGCAATGAAATTTTACGATGTTGGCGTTTCAATGAACTTGTTCCGAAGCGTAAATTAATAATTTTTTATTTGTCCATCTTTTCAAAATGGTACTGTGTTACAATATTAACCGTTTGAAAGGATGGGAAATATTGAATGATTTTACACGGAACTGTTCCAATTGGCCATTGCCTGCCCTGAACCGGAATTATGCTTTTATACTGTCTGTATATAAAAGCCTGAATGAGGATACCCGGAAAAAGCTGCCCGTACCCGCCGCGGCCCAGTGGCTGCTGGACAACTTTTATATCATCTCGAAGCAAGTGCAGGAGCTTCGTCTTGACCTGAATAAAAAAAGTTATTTACGGCTTCCTGTTTTGAATGAAAACCCCCGGAAAGGCCACACGCGTATTTACGCGGCGGCCGCTGACGTATCCGCCCTAACCAACGGCCGGATGGATGAAACTGCTTTGTCGGATTACCTGAAAGCGTACCAGGAAGAAAACACCCTATCCGAACGTGAGATTGAAGCGATACCGCTTGCCGTAAAGCTTGTTCTTATCGAAAATCTGCGGTTTGTCTGCGAAAACATACAGGAAACCCGGCTGGAGTGGCGGATGGCGGACGAAACCTTTAAGAATATTGCGGTCGCTTTCTCAAAGGACAGCAAGCGCGCCGCGAAAAAGCTGAACGAATACGTTGGGGAATTCGCTTCCGCTCCGGCATATATTGAGCATCTGCATTACCGCCTGCGCCGATCAGAGACAGGATTTGCCGAAATCGTACGGGCGCTTGACCTGATACTCAAAACGCAGGGCACAAGCGTGGAGAGAATCACGCGGAAAGAGCACAATGCGCAATCTTTGACGACGGTATCCATATGCAATACCGTTACCAGCCTGCGTTATTTCGCGGTGATGGACTGGGAGGAACTGCTGCGTTCCTCCAGTGAACTGGAAAAGGTTCTGTCCGGCGACCCCGATGGATCGTATTCCGAAATGGACAAGACCACGCGCGGCCGGTACAGAAAGAAATCGGAAGCATTGGCAGCTCGGTACCGCTGTTCAGAGCTGCATGTCGCAGCCCAGGCAATCCGTCTCGCTGAAAACGCGCAAAAAGAAAAAGAATCCGCTCCGGCGCGTTCCGGATCGGACGGCCATGTGGGATATTATCTTGCCGGAAAAGGCTTGCCGAAACTGGAAGCCTGCATTGCCGGCGGCCGAGGGCGGCGGCCGAGGTCTGCTTTGTCCGGCGGCGGAGCAAGGAAAATCCTTTACTTTACGGCAATCGGCGGCGTGGTTTCGGCGCTGTTTTTCGCGGCGGCGCTGTATGTCGGATTGGTGGGCGGCTCAGGTTGGCCGGTCGCCCTGCTGGCGGGCTTTGCCGTGCTGATTCCCGCATCGGAATTCGCCGCGCAAATGGTCAACCGGCTTGTATGTACCGCCGTAAAGCCGGAACCGCTGCCTAAAATGGAACTTAAAGAGGGTATCCCGGCCGATTTGGGCACGGTGGTGGTCATCCCCACGCTGCTTCCCCACGCGGAACGAGTGCGGGAACTGCTTGATACGCTGGAAAGTCATTATTTATCCAACCGTGACGACCATTTGTATTTTGCCCTGCTCGGGGCGTTCAAGGACGCGGCCGCGGAGCACAGCGATGACGATGACGCGGTGATAGACACAGCTCTTTCGGGCATAAAACAGCTGAATCAGACCTATGCCGCCGGAAAAAAAGATAAATTTTATTTTTATCACCGTGGCAGACAATATAACGAAAGCAACCACGTCTGGATTGGGTGGGAACGGAAGCGGGGCGCGCTTTTAGAGTTTGGGCGCATGTTAATGGGGCTTGCGGATACCAGCTTTGCCTATATGTCCTGTGTGACGCCGCCCACCGTTAAATATGTCATTACCCTCGACAGCGATACCATTCTGCCGATGGGCGCGGCGAGGGCTTTGGCCGGAACCATGGCTCATCCCCTTAACAGTCCGGCGGTGGACGCCGAGCGCGGCACGGTCAGGGAGGGCTACGGCATTTTACAGCCGCGGATTGACGTGGATGTCGAATGCGCCGGAAAGACGGTTTTCTCGCGTATATTTACCACTCAGGATGGGCTTGACCCTTATTCGGGCGCGATTTCAGATGTGTATCAGGATATGTTCGGCGAGGGAATTTTTACCGGCAAGGGGATTTATGACCTTGGGGTATACCAGCGGATTTTAACCGGCGCTTTCCCCGAAAACACCGTGCTCAGCCACGATTTGCTGGAAGGCTCCTACTTAAGAGCGGGCCTTGTCACCGATATACGACTGGTTGATACGTTTCCCACCGGCTACAATACCCATTCCTCCCGCCAGCTGCGCTGGATAAGGGGCGACTGGCAGCTTCTGCCGCATTTGATGCCCAGAATCCGCACAGGCAACGGAAAAAAGATTACCAACCCCCTTTCGCCGCTCTCCAGGTGGAAGATAGCCGATAATCTTCGGCGCAGTCTGGTAGCCCCCGCGCTGATGTTACTGATCCTTCTGGCGCTGACTGTTCTTCCGGGCAGCGCGCTTTTTTGGACGGGGGCGCTTTTGGTCGTAGCGTTTTTGCCTTTCCTTTTCACCTTGAGCGCCTCTCTGCCGGCGACTCTCCCCTTTCGGAGGAAAACAAAACGGTATGTGGCCATATTCAGCGCACTTAAATCGTCACTGGTACAGGGTTCGCTGGTTGTGGCGTTTTTGCCCTATCAGGCGTGGCAATCCGTAAGCGGCATTTTTGTCACCCTCGTCCGGCTTGCCACAGGGAAAAACTTGCTTGCCTGGGTGACGGCGGCGGACACCGAAAGTGCGCAGAAAAACACACCGGGCAGTTATCTGCGCATGATGGGCAGTGTCTATTTTCTGACCATTGCCGCGCTCATCCCCGTGATTTTATACCACGCCGAGGTCGCGTGGCTTTTTCTGCCGCTTTTGCTGATTTGGGCGCTCTCGCCGCTGCTTGCGTACGTCATCAGCCGCGCTGAAAACGGCGTGGCGGCTCCAATCCCGGAATTGGAACAGACGGAGCTCGGGCGTATCGCGCGGAAAACATGGCGGTATTTCGAAGAGTTTGCCACAGAGAAAAACCATTATCTCGCGCCCGACAATGTTCAGCTTGATCCGCCGAAAGGGGTCGCCCGGCGTACGTCGCCGACCAATATAGGCTTTGGACTGATGGCGACGCTGACCGCCCGCGATTTCGGGTATATCGGCACGCCGGAAATGACGGAGCTTCTTGACAAAACGCTTACCACCGTAGAATCGCTTCAAAAGTGGAACGGCCATCTTTACAACTGGTATGACACCCGCACGCTGATTCCCATGAAACCGGAATATATTTCCACCGTGGACAGCGGCAACCTGTCCGGGTATCTGATAACGCTGGAGCAGGGGCTGCGGCAATATCTTAAACGCCCCCCTGACGGCGGCGAATTCTTGAATGGCGTCCGGGACACACTGAACGCCGCCGGCGCGGACGGGGCGGCGGTATGGCGGTCGGTTTCGGCGGCGCCGGATCCTTTGGAAGAGCTTTCGCGCACAGATTGGGCGCCGCGGATAAAGAGCGGCGAATGGCGGGCAAAGCTGGAGCATATGCTTGAGCGTCACAGACGGGAAACGGCGGATTTTCTCCCATGCGCCCGGATGCTGGAGTCGCTGGCAGAACGGGTTGCAAAGCTGTGGGCGGACATGACCTTTATCCCGCTTTACGACAAAAAGAAAGCGCTTTTTTCCATCGGCTACAACATTGCGGAGGAAAAGCTCACCGCGTCTTATTATGACCTGCTCGCCTCCGAGGCACGGCAGGCGAGCTATATCGCCATTGCCACCGGAGAGGTGCCCGTATCACATTGGTTCCGCATGGGGCGGGCACTGACCGTAACGGATCGGTATAAAGGACTCGCCTCATGGACAGGCACCATGTTTGAGTATCTGATGCCGCTACTGATTATGAAAAGCTACCGGAACACATTGCTGGATGAAACCTGTCACTTTGCCGTTCGCTGCCAAAAGAAATACGGTAAGCTCAGAAACATGCCGTGGGGCGCGTCCGAATCCTGCTTTTATTCATTGGATACCAGCCATGACTATCAGTACAAGGCAATCGGAGTACCGTGGCTTGGGCTTAAAAGAGGCCTTACCGAGGACGCCGTCACCGCGCCCTACGCCACATTTTTGGCGCTTTCCGTTGACCCTGTCGGCGCGTCCGAAAACATACACCGGCTTAAAAAAGAAGGCTTAGAGGGGCCTTACGGGTTGTTTGAGGCCGCCGACTACACGCCGGAACGGCTGGTTTTTGAGCCGAAAAGGGCGGTTATAAAGAGCTTTATGGCCCATCACCAGGGCATGAGCCTGGTTGCGCTGAACAACCATCTGCACGGCGATATAATGCGGGAACGGTTTCACTCCAATCCGGCCATCCACGCGGCGCGGCTGCTTTTGCAGGAAAAAACGCCGGCCGGCATCCCGCTTGCCAAAACCGTACGGGAAAAAGTAGAGCCGGTACGGAGAGAAACGCGCCGTGCCGAGGTTATTAAACGAGAGCCACACACCCCGGATCCGGCTCTGCCGCGTACGCATATCTTAACCAACGGGAACTATTCCGTCATGCTGACTGAGCGCGGCACAGGGTACAGCAAGAGCAAAATGGCGGCGGTAACCCGCTGGCGGGAGGATCGCACCCTCGATCCTTACGGAATGTTTATTTATCTGCGGAACTCCGGCACGGGCGATGTGTGGTCGGCGACGCGGGCTCCCGTGGATACGGTTCCGGACAAATACCAGGTGCTTTTTGAGTCGGACAAGGCGGTTTTCACCCGATCGGACGGGTCGATTGACACAAAAACCGAGGTGACGGTCGCTTCCGGCGACAACACCGAAATCCGCCGCGTGATCCTCAAAAACAACGGCACGGCTCCTGCGGTCATAGAAATCACCAGCTATTTTGAGGTGGTCATCGCGCCTTTGGCCGACGACATGGCGCACCCCGCTTTCAGCAATCTGTTTGTGGAAACGGCCTTTGACGCCGACCGGCGCTGTATCACGGCCAGCCGCCGCCCGCGCTCGGACGGCGAAAAGCAAAATTGGCTGGCGCATACCATCGTAACAGACGGCGGTTTATATGACGGGCTTCAGTTTGAAACCGACAGAATGCAGTTTTTGGGGCGCGGGCACACCGGCCAAAATCCCGACGGGCTGCGCCGCGGCAAACCGCTTTCCGGTACGATAGGCGCGGTACTTGACCCCTGTGCAAGCCTCCGCGTCCGCGTGTCCGTCAAGCCGGGGAAAAGCGCGCGCGTTTCCTTTATCACCATCATCGGCGGAAGCCGCGAGCACGTCCTGGCACGGACAGATACCTACAGACGGCCGGACGGCGTGCGGCAGGCTTTTCAGCTCGCGCTCCAGCGCGGTCGGATTGAAGCGCAGTTCCGGGATTTAAACGCCGATAAAATAAAGCTGTATCAGGAACTAATTTCGCATATTTTATTTATCAGTCCCTCAAAACGTAAGCATTCCGGCGTTATCCTTCAAAATAAATCGGGGCAATCCTCGCTCTGGAAATATGAAATTTCTGGCGATATGCCCATTGTCCTGCTTCATCTGAACGAGGAAAACCAGGCGCCGCTCCTTTATGAGGTGCTTTTGGCGCACGAATACTGGCGGCTGATGGATGTAAAGGTTGATTTGGTCATCCTCTGCGACGAGGAATACGGCTATCACAATTCCCTTTACAGGCTGATTGCGGATATTGTCTCTTCTCACAAAAACACCGCGATATTTCACAGCCCCAAAGACACCTTCGTAATTGACAAAA
>JAISRF010000084.1 GCA_031273775.1 Oscillospiraceae bacterium | reverse complement strand
AGGAGAAGGGGCAGAATTTTGGTTCTCAGTGTGTGGTACAGGTTGTTTTGACGGTTGGGCATTTGTGATGACACCTTTTGTGGTGGGATTTTTTTAACTTAGTTCTTCCGGTGTTCACTGTGCCCCCTCCGATACGATTTTGCAAGACATTTTTTCACTATTTTTACAAAAATTTTCAGGCGGAAAAATGCAAAGTTAAAGAATGTTATTTAAGCACTGGATTCTGCGACAATTAAACTTGCAATCTTCAGACACATTCGCTTAGACGAATTGGCAAAAAAACTTCCGGTAGAAGAGGTTGTTATCAGCATTCCGGAGGGCGAGCGCATATGCGGAGAAAATTCAATGATGCATTGCCTAAAAACGCGCCCAAAAACAACAAAGCACTCATTGGCCTTATGTTTTGCAAAAGGTTGTTCATCTTAGAAGATAAATTTAAAGAACTGACCTCAGAAGACCGCCTTTAAAAACGTCCGGAAAACTCAAAACCTATACTTGATGAGTATTTCGCCTGGATAGAAACTGTAAATCCTCTGGCCGGTTCAAAGCCGGGTAATGTCAATGCTCCCACTCCCCGCGGAGTTGCTTAATTCGGTCGCGCAGGTACGCCGCATGCTCAAACTCCAACATCCTGGCGGCGTTTTTCATTTCCTTTTCCAGGCGCTCAATCAGTTCGTCGCGTTCGCGACGGGTGAGTTTTTTGTCGTTTTTGGGGTCGAGGCGTTTTTCGGGGGATGAAATTTCAATAATCGCCCGCACATCTTTGGTCACGCTTTGCGGCGTGATGCCGTGGGTCTCATTATACTCCCGCTGAATCTTCCGGCGGCGGTTGGTTTCGCGTATGGCTCGCTCCATGGAACCGGTCACCGTGTCCGCATACATAATCACCTTGCCCTGCACGTTCCGGGCGGCGCGTCCCACCGTCTGAATCAGGCTGGTTTCACTCCGCAAAAAGCCCTCTTTGTCCGCGTCAAGGATAACCACCAGCGAAACCTCAGGCAAATCCAGACCCTCGCGCAGCAGGTTGATTCCCACCAGCACGTGGAACTCGCCCAACCGCAGATCGCGGACAATCTCCATGCGCTCCATGGTTTCCACCCCGTGGTGCATGTACCGGACTTTAATCCCCATGTTTTCGAGGTATTCCGTCAAATCCTCCGCCATTTTCTTGGTCAGCGTGGTCACCAGAACCCGTTCGTTGCGCCCGACACGGAGATTTATTTGGGAAACAAGGTCGTCTATCTGGCCGTGGGTGGGCTTTACGGTAATTTCCGGATCAAGGAGCCCGGTGGGGCGGATGACCTGCTGGACAATCTGCGCGGCGTGGCTGCGCTCAAATTCGGCGGGTGTAGCGCTAACAAAAATCACCTGATTCACCCGCCTGTAAAACTCGTCAAATTGGAGGGGGCGGTTATCATAGGCTGAAGGCAGGCGGAAGCCGAAATCAATCAAGTTGCTCTTGCGGGCGCGGTCACCCTTATACATAGCGTTCAGCTGCGGCAGCATCACGTGGGACTCGTCCACAATCAGCAGGTAATCGTCGGGGAAATAGTCAATCAGCGTGAAGGGCGCGCTTCCGGGAGCCCGTCCCGCCAAAATCCGTGAATAATTTTCAATTCCCTTGCACATGCCGATTTCGCGGAGCATTTCTATGTCGTATTCCGTGCGCTGGCGGATTCGCTGTGCTTCCAGCAGCTTGTCCCCGGCCTTGAACCGCTCCACCTGCTCCCACATTTCCCGCTCAATGTCGGCCAGCGCGCCCTCCATTTTTTCCGGCGGAACAATGTAATGGGAGGCGGGGTAGATTGCCGCGTGGGACAGCACCCGTTTCACGTCTCCGGTCAGAGGCGAAAATTCGCTGATTCGCTCAATCTCATCGCCAAAGAATTCCACGCGGATGGCGTTGTCGCCGGAATAAGACGGAAAAATTTCCACCACATCGCCGCGCACGCGGAACCTGTTGCGCACAAAGTTGATGTCATTGCGTTCATATTGAATACGCACAAGGGTTTTAATGACCTCGTCGCGGGGTCTTACCGTGCCGGGACGGATGGACAGCACCATACTTCGGTAATCAATGGGGCTACCCAGGCCGTATATACAGGAAACCGACGCTACAATAATCACATCGCGGCGTTCGCTTAAAGCGCTGGTGGCGGAATGGCGCAATTTATCGATTTCATCGTTGATAGCGGAGTCCTTTTCGATATATGTGTCTGTCGAGGGGATGTAGGATTCGGGCATATAATAATCGTAATAGGAGACAAAATACTCAACGGCGCTTCCGGGGAAAAATTCGCGGAATTCGCCGCAAAGCTGGGCGGCAAGTGTTTTGTTGTGCGCCATGACCAGCGTGGGGCGCTGAACCTGAGCGATAACATTTGCCATGGTAAAGGTTTTGCCGGATCCGGTCACGCCCAGGAGCACCTGCTCCCGCTGGCCGGCATTAAGGCCGGCGACCAGCCGGCTGATAGCCTCCGGCTGGTCACCCGTGGGGGAAAAACGCGATTCCAATACAAATTTTCCGTCCGTAAAAACACCGCCTTCATTCAAAAATGCCGTGAAAATCCTGCGAAAGGCGCATGGATACGTAATCGTCCTCACCCGCAATTATATGGTCTTCCAACCGAATGTCCATGCGCTGCAAGGTTAAAAACAGCTCTCGTGTTGCCTCCGCATCGCTCTGTGACGGAAGCGCCAGCCCTTTGGGATGGTTGTGGGCTAACACGATGCCGGTCGCCTGAACACGGATTGCCGTCTCCACAATTTTCCGCACGTCTAGGCTCACCCGCGAAAAGCCGCCGCGGGAAATTTGGGTCAGCCGCAGCATTTTGACACTGTTGTCCAGGTATAGAGCGTACACAAGCTCCGTGGTTTCGCCGACAAACAGACTCCGGAAAAACTCCCCGATTTCCGCGGGGCTTTTGAAGCGGTGCACTTCTTTGTACCGGGCGGTGTAATAGCGGCGGCAAAGCGCAGGCAACAGCTTTAGAAAAAGGGCGCTTTCCTTCCCTACGCCGTTTACCGTCAAAAGGTCATCGAAGTCGGCGTCCATCACACCGTCCAACCCGCCGAATTCGTCAATCAGGCGGTGGGCGGTAGGGTTGGTATCCCCGCGGGGGTTGGTGTAATACAACAAAAGTTCCAGCGCCTCGTGGGGCAAAAAACCGTCCAGCCCCTCGCGCAGAAACCGTTCTTTCACGCGCTTTCGGTGGTTTACGTGAATGTTATCTTCCGGCATGGTTTATTTCCTTTGGGTTGATTGGGCGAACACAGGGTTCGCCTCTACTTTCTGCTGCCGGGTTTTACCGGCGCGCCCATTCCCGCCTTGCACAGGGGGCAGACCTCCGCTTCCCAAGAGGTGACGTCCATGGAAAGAACCGCCTTGAACGGTACGCCGAAATCAATTTTTCCGCCTGTTCTGTCCACCACCGCGCCCACACCGGCAACCACGCCGCCGGCGGCTTCAACCAACGCCAGAACCTCTTTGACGGAGCCGCCGGTGGTCACCACATCCTCGACCACCAGCACACGCCGGTCGGGCGCAATGGAAAAGCCGCGCCGCAGGCTCATCACGCCCTCTTTGTCCCGCTCCGCGAAGAAATTTTCCGCGCCAAGTTGCCGTGCCACTTCATATGACATGAGCACCGCGCCCAAAGCCGGCCCGATCACCAAATCAATGCCGTCCTCGGCGAACTGTTCGGCGAGCGCCCGGCACAATTCTTCGCTGTATTTCGCCTTACGGAAAATGCCGGCGCATTGCAGGTATTTATTCGAGTGCCGCCCGGAAGTGAGCAGAAAATGCCCTTCCAGCAAAACCCCGGCCTCTTTCAGAATTTTCAGTACGCGTGCTTCGGGAATCATATATTTTGCCCTCCGTTTTCTTAGAACATGAGAATACGGGTTACTAATGCAAAGGGCGCACAGTGTGCGCCCTACAATCAATTGTTAACCGCGTAAACGCTGACTTTTTTGCGGTCTTTGTCCAACCGCTCAAACTTGACCTTGCCGTCAACCAGCGCGAAGAGTGTGTCATCGGAGCCGCGCCCCACATTATTGCCGGGGTGGAAGTGCGTGCCGCGCTGGCGTACCAAAATGTTTCCGGCCAGCACAGACTGCCCGTCGGCGCGTTTTAAACCCAAACGCTGAGAAAAGCTGTCCCGCCCGTTTTTGGTGGATCCCATTCCTTTTTTATGGGCGAAAAGCTGAAGATTTATTTTTAACATTGTTACTAACCCTTTCTGTTGATTATTTTGAAATCAGCGACACAAATTCCTTGTTACTAACCACTAAAACTCCGCAGAGTTTACCCGTGAACGGTAACGTAAATTCTTTCCGGATACTGCCGCCGCAACTGCCGCGTATGCGCCAAAAAACCTTTTAAAACCGTAGCGCACACGGGGTTCCATTCGTCCTGACGGCAAAGCCTCAACCGCATTTTTCCGCAACTTACCTGAATTTTCGGCGAAACGCCCGGTAACTTCAAAAGGGTGTTCGCCACACAGTACGCCGCGCCGGATACCGCCGCGCACAAGAGCTCGCCCTGCCTGTCACGGGCATTTTTGGCGGCGTGCCCGCAAACGGTAAAGCCCCGTAAGCGCCCCGAACGACTGATAAAGAAATCTGCGTGAATCATAATCGGGTTATTCCGCGGCGGGCGCTTCTTCTACGGCAACCGCTTTATTGGCGCGGGCGGGCTTTGTAATTCCCACCGACTCAATTTGCAGCTTGGTGTAAGGTTGGCGGTGACCCATTTTGCGCTTTTCATTTTTCTTTGCTTTGTAAGTGAAAACCGTGATTTTTTTGGCCTTGCCGTTTTTTACGACCGTGGCGGTGACGCTGGCGTTTTTTACATAGGGCGCGCCTACATGGAGAACCTTGTCGTCGTACAAAACAACCACCTGATCAAACGTCACGGTCTCGCCCTCGGCGGTGTTCAGCTTTTCGACGTAAATCTCGTCGCCCGGCTGAACTTTGTACTGCTTCCCTCCGGTAACAAATACGGAATACATTGAATAACCTGCCTTGATTTTAGACTCGCTGTAATCGGGCGGGAGAGAGCAGTTAACAGTTAAAAATTATTAACTGACAGATTTCCCCGCTTCATGGTTGCCGGAGGATGAAAGATCCCCGCGGCAAACCAGCCCGCAACACGCGGCTCCATTACTTTAACACAGCTCGGGCGCCTTGTCAACAAAAAAATTCCGGGTAAAACGGGAGATTGTGTCATCGCGCAACATAAAAGTTACCATTTCGTTCATATTTGTTTTATTGTGATGACACAATCTCGAGGTATACTGCAGACAGTCTCAGGGACAGCCTCCAAAAAAACACCACGAATAACAAACTCGAATAACGAAAGGATTGCATGAACATGGCAGACAACTTCAGTTTTAGCGGTTTCGACGACATTTCCCCGCGTGAGAATTCAGAATTCGGAGTTCGGAATTCTGAATTACCCCCATCCGGCGCGAACACGGTTCAAGAACAGCCGCCGCAACCCCAAATAGCGGCGGCTCCCACACCAAAAGAACCGGAACGATCAGCGGTAAACGATCAACGGTCAGGTGAAAATTCCCCGCCCAAACCTCACGCTCACGGATTCTTCCCCAGCGGTAACTACAGCTTCACCCCGCCGCACGCGCCACCCGCGCAGACACAAAATACACAAACGCCGCCAAACACGGTTCCCCCAAACGGCGTGAATTCCGAATTGAACGCGCCACCGCTTCCTTTTTATATGCAGCCTGGGCCGCCGCGGGCGCAAAATCAAACGCCGCCAAACACGATCGCCCAAGACGGCGCGTATTCCACGTTCTGCGTTCCGCATTCCGAATTGAACCCGTCTCCGCCGGTTTCGAACCCGTATCCCGGATTCACTCAGGGAGATATTTCAGGGGAGGTGCCAAACCCTCAGTTTCAGGCGGCGTTCAATAAACCGAAAAAGACAAAAACCACGGTAGGGGTCGGGTCGCTGATTGCCTGTACGCTGGTTTCCGCGCTGATTGCGGGAGGTGGCGCGTCCGCGTTCTTCGCCGTCCGGCAAGCCGATTCACTGTCCGGCTCGACCGCTGCGGGAGACACGGTATATAAAACCATCAACATTGAGGACACCGCGCCATCCACGGCGGCGGCGGTCGCGGAAAAAGTGGCCGCTTCGGTGGTGGGCATCCGCACCACCGGCGTAACCCAGAGCATTTTCGGCAGCCAGACCTCCACGGGCGAAGGTAGCGGCGTTATCTACACCGCGGACGGCTATCTCATCACCAATTATCACGTGATCGAGAGCGGATTGAACGGCGGTGCCATTGAGGTATTCCTGCCCGGCGACACCACAACAGCCATTAAAGCCGCCGTAATTGGCTACGACCCCGAATCGGATTTGGCGGTGCTGAAAATTGAAAAAACCGGTCTTCCGGCCATTGAAATCGGCGACTCCGACAGCCTGGTCGTGGGGCAGAACGCCTTTGCGGTGGGCAACCCCGGCGGGCTGGATTTTATGGGTTCGGTGAGCGCGGGCATTATCAGCGGCCTGAACCGCGACATCCAGATGGAAAATTCCGATTCGCTCATTCAGACGGACGCGGCTATCAACCCGGGCAATTCCGGCGGCGCGCTGGTTGACCAAAACGGCAAGTTGATCGGCATTAACAGCGTGAAGATTGTGGCTGAAGGCTTTGAGGGCATGGGCTTTGCCATCCCGGTGAATTCCGTGGTAGAAATCTGCAACCAGATTATTGAGCAAAAAGACCAACCCAAGCCGTATATTGGCATTCAAATCAGCTCTCAATACGATGAAGAAACCCTGCGGAGCATGGGTTACCCGGCAGGCGTGGTGGTTCAGTCGGTAGTCTCAGGCGGTCCCGCGGACGGCTCGGGCATTAAGCGCGGTGACATTATCACCAAGCTGGCGGGAAACGCGGTTAAAAATTACAACGCGTTTATTTCTGAGAAAAACCGTCACAAACCCGGCGAAACCGTCACTGTGACAGTCTACCGCAACGGACAGTATGCGGATTGCAAGGTAACGCTCGGAGAAAGCAGCACCTAAAATCGTAGGGACAAGCCTCGTGTCTGCCCGGTTCCCGCCCCCTTCTCCCCGCAACAAACACATTCAAACCCCACCTGACGGCGCGGCTCGCCGTCAGGTGGGGTCTTGCGCTGTTTTGCTCTCACAATAACGGGACACTCCGAATAATATAATAGTGAATTTGAAACTTACGGATGGATGTCACCGCAGTGACAGGGGGAGTACACATGTTTGCGGAAAAGAGAATAAAAGAGGCGTATGAAAATGCCAGCCGGATCCATTTCGCTTCAGACGCGCGGCTGGTGCTGATGAGCGACACACATCGCGGAGACGGCAGCTGGTGCGATGACTTCGCCAATAATCAGGCGGTGTTTTTCCACGCGCTGAATTATTACGATGGAAAGGGATTTACCTATATAGAACTGGGGGACGGCGACGAGCTGTGGAAAAACCGGCGGTTTACGGAGATTGCCAATCAGCACAGCCACATATTTTGGCTTCTGCGGCAGATGTATGAAGCCAACCGGTTTTTGATGCTCCACGGCAACCACGATATGGTAAAGCGTAGTCCCAAATGGAACTTGAAAAACCTGAATCAGGTGTACAACGAACGGCTGGACAGGAAAACGCCCCTGTTCCCTGGAATACCGGCCATAGAGGCAGCGGTGATTACGCTGGAGGAACCGAAAGGCGAACTGTTCCTTTTGCACGGCCATCAGGCGGATTTTCCAAATGATAAGTTGTGGCGGATTAACCGCTTTTTAGTGCGTCACCTGTGGAAACCGGTGGAATTGATGGGTGGGCGCGATCCTACCCGTGCCGCAAAAAATTATAAAAAAATGAACAAAGTAGAGCAAAAGCTGACCCGGTTTGCCAACAAAAACGGTGTGCTGACCATTGCGGGGCACACACACCGCCCGGTTTTCCCCGATCCGGGAAAATCGCTGTATTTTAACGACGGCTCAGCGGTTCACCCGCGGTGTATCACGGCCATAGAAATTGACAACGGGCGGATTTGCCTGATAAAATGGAGCGTTGCGCCGCGGTCGGACGGGACGCTGGCGGTAATGCGGGAATTTTTGGAGGAGCCGAAGGGACTGGATGAATATTTTGCGGCCAGGTAAACTTTTTGTTTTGGGAATCAAGCTTCCCGTGTGCCAAGTGATGGGGCATTGGGCGCCCGCACACCAGCCTGAACGATGAGCGTCCCGCGGGAGCGTACGGCGCAAAATTAACGCCAATACAGGAGAGTCAAGGACGGCGCTGAATCGTTTCAGGCCGTAAGCAGAGATTAAAATATTTCCTCTTGTTTTCCCGGACAGGCTGTGCTATGATTAAGGACAAGAAAATTCACCGTCTGCCCACCACTAACGCGCTCCGCGGAGCGCTTCGGGGAGGTGTTTCCCGGTTTGGCGAAAAAAGGCTACAAAAAACCAAAAAGCCCGCTCGCCCGGGCAGTTAATATCGCGGTTTCCGTCTTTCTGGCAGTCGCCGTCATTATTCTTGCCTATTCGGTTTGTGCGGCTGTTATTCACAAAAACGACCCGGAAAACGCCACGGTTTTCGGGATTAAGCCCATTGTGATTCTTTCCGGCTCTATGGAAAATCCCGTGACCCCAAATCAGGGTATTAAAACCGATGCCATTATCATTGTGAAACGGGCTGAGTTTCAGAATGTCAAGGTCGGCGAGGTGATTACGTACAAAAATGGGCAAAGCCTCATCACCCACCGGGTTTACGAATTCGTGACCGATGAACTCACCGGCGAACCGGCAATCCGCACAAAGGGCGACAATATGGAAAAGCCCGACGATTGGCTTGTTCACCGCGATGAACTGCAATTTCGCCTGCTGTTTACCATGAATTGGGTCGCTGATTTCAAACACGAGGTGTTTCCTAACGAAGAGGGCTTGCGGTTTGCCGGCCTATTCAAGTGGATTCTGTTTCCGGCGCTGGTCATTGTACTGCCGGTGTGCGGCCTGTGGGTGCTTCACAGGCTGGTTAAGCGGCTCCGGGAGGAAAACGAGCAGAACCGGTTCGACTCACCGGAGTTCGCCGCGCGCCTCGCCCAGCCGCCCGACGTGTTTGAGGATGCGGACTTTATACCGGCTTCCGATGCGCCCCGCCCGTTTACGGAAACTCTGTCTAAGGCGATGGAGGGCTTTGACCTTGACTTTGCCGATCTGGACGGCATGGATTTTTCCGATTTGGACTTGGACGGGCTTGACCTGGACGATATTGATTTTAGCAATATTGATTGGTCGGATCTTGATTTTGAAGGGTTAACGGTATGAAAATGCTGAAGAGGAATTTTCACGCGGACACAAAAAAGCCCTGAACCGTC
>JAISRF010000041.1 GCA_031273775.1 Oscillospiraceae bacterium | reverse complement strand
TGCCGTCCGTCATAAAAACCACGGTCTATTTCGGGCTTGTTTTCCTGCTGGTGCTCATTTTTAATACCGTCACCATAAGCAAACAAAGATTGATCAACCTGCTTTACGCCGACCGCAAGAACGAGGTATTCAAAACGCCCCGGTTGCTTTTATCGGTTTTGCTGTTTCTGGTTTCGCTGGGCTGTCTGGGCTATGCCTACCGGGCTGTGCTGTCGGGCGGGCCGGCCGCTGTGCTTGACAAAACCACGCTGATTACTGCCGTTATATCGGGAATCATCGGCACGTTTCTGTTCTTTTTCTCCCTGTCCGGCTTCTTTTTGAAGCTGATTCAGCAGAGCAAAAAACTGTATCTTAAAAATTTGAACCTGTTTATTTTGCGTCAGATAAACAGCAAAATAAATACCGCCTATGTGTCCATGACAATGGTCTGCCTGATGCTGTTCGTTTCCTTTACCACACTGTCCTCCGGCATGGGCCTGGCTTCCTCTGTCACAGAGGAAATGCATAAAAACGCGCCGGTTGACGCTTCCTTCAGCGTCTATGCCAAAACGGATAAAACCGTTTATCCCGGTATGGATTTAATCGCCGCCGCAAAGAAACAGGGAGTTGATTTGTCCTCTTTCTCAAAGGATTCATTGGCGGTTCGGTATTATGACGCCGGTTTTTCAGTCCCGCTGAAGGTGGTGGAAAACGGTCGGGAGTTGATAATTGATACCGATGTTTATGTGTTGAAACTGTCGGATTACAACGCGATTTTGGCGTTGCAGGGGGTTTCGCCCATTGCGCTGGACGAAAACGCGTATGCCGTGAACTTCGCGGTGATCAACATGGCTTTTCGTAACGCGGCGCGGGACTATATGAGCGCCAACAGCACGGTTGAGCTGGGCAATAAAACGCTGCAAACCGTTCCCTCTTTGTTTTACCGGTATACGCTGGAGGTTTCACGGAACATTGACTATAACCTCAACCTTATTGTGGACGATGATTTAGTAACCGGTTTGCCCATTTTCCGCGATGTGCTGCACCTCAACTTCCCGCAGCAAACCCAGGAGTACGAAAAGCTGTGCGCCAGCGGGTTATCGGAGCTAAGTCTCGGTGCGAACGCCGCAAGCACACTGCAAACAAAAGCCGAGGTACAGGAAGTCAGCAATTCCGCCACCACCGTCATTTCATATATTGCGGTTTATCTCGGTATCATCTTTTTGATCACAGCGGCGGCGGTGCTTGCCATTGGGCAGCTTTCGGAAACCGACGACAATATCGGCCGGTACGGACTGCTTCGCAAGCTGGGCGTTGAGGAAAGCATGATTAAAAGGGCGTTGTTTGCTCAAATCGCCATCTATTTCGGTGTGCCGATGCTGCTGGCGCTGGCGCATTCCGCGGTGGGCGTTTCAGTGGCGGGCAAACTGGTAGGCGCGTTTGATCAAGGAAGCATTTGGAGTGGCAGCCTGTTTACGGCGGCGGCGCTTCTGGTTATTTACGGCGGATACTTTTTGGCGACCTACGCTGGGAGCAAGAATATCCTGAATCGGGATTACGCGCAAAGTAAAAAAGGAATTGAATGAATTACACCGCTGCTTGCAGTGGTGTATCTTCGCGTAACCGCCCTTTGTAACAGGGTATTTGGCCCTAAGAGAATAAAGGAGTTAAGGAAAGATGAACGGAACCGAATTAATGACCATGAAAAAGTTTGCTGAATTCAGCGGCGTCAAAACAACCTCTCTGCGGTATTATGATGAGATTGGGCTGTTCTGCCCGGCACAGCGCGGCGAAAACAATTACCGCTATTATTCACCCCAGCAAATCATTACGGTCAATCTGATCCAGACTCTGACGAAATTGGATATTCCTTTGGAGCAAATCGGGGAAATGGAACGCAACCGGACGCCGGAGAAAATTATGGAGATGCTGATTGAACAGGAGGAAAACCTTGACCGTCAGCTTCGCCATATCCGGGAGTGTTATACTATCATTCATACCATAACCCGTATGATCCAGACCGGCTGCGCGGCCAAGGAAACGGAAATAACCGATTGTGAGCTGCGGGAGTTTCCGGTGGTGATGGGGCCTGTCAATGACTTTGAAAACAATCAGCTTTTTTACGAAACCTTCATACGTTTTTGCAGTGAGGCCGAACGTCAGCGAATCAATTTGTGTTATCCCATCGGCGGCTATTTTGAGAGCATAGACGTCTTTCTGGAAACGCCCGCTCAGCCAACCCGTTTTTTCTCCTTGGATCCCACCGGGACAGACAAGAAGGCAGCCGGACGTTATTTAGTGGGCTACGCCCGCGGTTATTACGGTGAAATGGGCGATGTGCCTCAGCGCTTGACCGCCTATGCCCGGGAACATAACCTTAAATTCACGGGGGCGCTCTATGTGATTTATGTGCATGATGAACTCAGCGTGAAAGAAACACACCGGTATCTGGCGCAGGTTTCCGTCCCGGTCGCGCCGGACAGGAAGCATCGTTAACGGCGATTGCCATACACCTGTAAACACGGAAAACTTGGCGGTAGGCACTAAATTACAGCGCTGATTTTCCGGCGGAAAACAGAGGCTGACGCTACGCATTTACAGAAAAACGAGAATCTTTATCAATTTTAAAAAAATCCGGTAGCCTTTGCGGTGACCGGATTTTTCTTATATTTATACCACTAAAAAATCGCCCGTTTTCTAAAAAAACAAAATTTTTTTTTGAAATGGTATTGACCCGGTTCCCGCCGCACCCCTTAGACTTTTAATCAGAAAGGCTAACAAGCGCCGGGAAAGGATGAACATTTCAAATGAAAATCAGTGAAAAAAACAGAAAAAGCATCAGGAGAAAGTTGACCGCAATCAGTATCATACTGTTTACATGGATGCTTGCCATTGCGTATACCCTGCAGCAAAGCACGGCGTACAGCGATGGCGCAAATGGTACATGGTACTCTTGGGAGGAAAATGAATCCGTAGACGGCACACAAAGTCAGGCCAATATGGAAAGCAACCCGGAAGCGGAGGAACCACCGGAGCGGCAAACACAGCCGGACACCTCCGCCGCGGAGAGTGAGCGGGAAACCGGCAGCGCCCAACCGCCCGCAGAGCCGGAAAACAGCGCCGCGTCCGGCACACAAACGGTCGCCCCGCCCGAAAAACCACCCGCCGTTCCCGGTCGGACACTGGAGGATAAATACGGAGATCTCAGCGGAAGCACACAGGGTTATGAGGCGGTGCGGCAGCGCATAAACGGAAACGTGCTGACGCTGGATATTTTTGTGAATTTCACAGGCAGTTACATGATGACGTTGGAAGGTAAAACCTACGCCGCGCTGGCCAAAGAAGGCTTTATGCTGTGGCAGGGTGAATTTTCCGGAAGCAAATATGATTTTGAGCAAGACATGCGCTTTTCTGTAAGGGTGAATATACACGACATTTATAACGGCGCGGGGGCCAGGAGCGGACAAAACTATTTTAACTTTCATTGCGTCAATGCCAGTGAAAGAGGCTTTACAAATTATGGTGTGGGGTTTTATGACCGGGCCTATCTGGGAACGTCCCAAGGCGCGATACCTTACCGGAACTACACGAATGGAGCGATTGTCATGTACAACCGCCTGGGCAGTCTCTACACCGCCAACCAGTACATTAAAGTGAGCGCGCATGAATTCGGACATGTGCTGGGATTGGGCGATCAATATGGCAAGGGCTTGCCTCACACGGCGGAAATCCCATTAGCGGGAAGCGGCAAACGGTATATAGAGGGCGATATCATGGGCGGCCATGGTTATGTGACGCCAAATGATATTGAGATGGCCCTGGAAGCATACGTCACGGACGACTATCAGGCGTTTGTGAACGATGGCTATGAAAAAAGATCGGGCGCGATAAAGGGGTACTAAGACGCTCTGCGGAGCACAATTGAGAATTTAGAGTTTAGAATTTTTGTTTTTCATTTGCGCTGTTGCGCCATAAACCACTAAACACGGGCAAACCCGGTGGTGGGCACTGAATTTTTAGACTGTTTTTTTGAGAAAATCACAGGCAGGCGGCGCGTAAATAAAGGAAATTTAAAAAAAATCAAATTTTCAGAATCCCGGAAACCCTTGCGGTCACTGGACTTTTGTATAATATGTACCGCCGTAAACCCGCTTTTAAAAAAAAACCAATTATTTTTTTAAAAAGGTATTGACCTGGGACTTCCTGCCTCCATTAAACTTAAATCACAGAAACAATACGGCAAAACACAAAAAACGTGAATTCTGTTTCGCTGAAAGCGGGTGAGAAAAGTGAAAAAAACGTTAGATGAAATTGATCGGGAGTTTGAACAGAAATATTCCTCGGATGATGATTTGGGATTTGACGCGAACCTCTTTTTGCTTGAATTGACGGCATATTTAGATAACCCGCACGGCGCGCCTTCTTCCTTCAAAATACCCGTCTCTCATAAAAATTCCGAAACCGACGCTATCAAGGCAAAGAAACGCGGATTCATCAGGCGTCTGTCAAATTTTCTATTTTATTTCGCCATTCTGGCGGTATTGATTGTGGCGCTTACCGGGGGTGGCGCAGACGGAAGCCCGAAATCGTTTTTCGGCTATTCATATTTCGAAGTGCTTACCACCAGTATGCAAAGCGAAATCCCCAAAGGCGCGCTGGTGATCACCAAAAAGGTGGGCGCTGAAACCATCCGGGTGGGAGACGATGTCACCTATCTGCGCAGCGACAGCACCACCGTGACGCACCGTGTTATCAAGATCGTTGAAAATTACGAGAGCAGCGGCGCGCGGGGGTTTCAAACCAAGGGCATTGAAAATCCCTCCCCGGACACAGACATCGTCCACTCGGCCAATATCATCGGCGTGGTGAAGCTGAGTATCCCTGAGGCCGGCTTTGCCCTTTCCTGGATATCGCAAAACATCCTATTGGTTCTGGTTCTGTTCGGCGTTGTCATCCTCGTTTCCATCACCCTGAGAATGCTCTTTTGCGAGAATGAATTAC
>JAISRF010000227.1 GCA_031273775.1 Oscillospiraceae bacterium | reverse complement strand
CCATCATATTGATAAACGGCTGATATTCGCGGAGCGGGTGCAGGCCGGAGGACATCAAATCCAAACCGAGGAAAAGCATACCCAACCCGGTGAAAATAAGACCGACGTGGTTGATGGTTTTTTTGCGAAAGAAAGAAACCATAATCACGCCGGCAATGAGGGCGAAAGGGGCGATCTGTTTTGGGTTTAGGGCGACCAGCCAGCTGGTAGCGGTGGTGCCGACATTCGCGCCCATAATCACTCCGACCGACTGCGCAATGCTCATCAATCCGGCGTTCACGAAGCCCACGACCATCACCGTGGTGGCGGAGGAGCTTTGGATAATCGCCGTGACAACCAGCCCGACCATTACCCCGACAATGCGTTTTGACGTGATGATTTCCAGCATCCGGCGAAGCCGTGAACCGGCGGCAAGCTCCAGCCCGTCGCTCATGATTTTCATACCAAACAGGAAAAGCCCCAACCCGGAAATCAGCGTAAGCGCATTTGTAAAAGTCATGTGGCACCCCGGTGTGTTGAATTGTGACGGTACGTCCGCAACGCGTCCACGCCTGTCTATTATACAACGGTCTGTCCGCAAATACAATCCGGGAAATCAGACAACCTTATTTGAATTTTATCTGAATTTTACACAATTCGACAAGAGAACCCCTTTTATGCTCTTCGGGTCAAATTCCCCATTGAGATGATTCCGCAAAGATGAGCCGCCGCTTGCCGGCAGTGTAATTCGTTCTCAATTCTCAATTTTTAATCACCCGGGTGGCGTTCAGCACCGCTAACAGCGCCACGCCGACATCGGCAAAAACCGCTTCCCACATGTTGGCGATGCCAAAAAGCCCCAAAACCAAAAACGCTGCCTTTATGCCCAACGCAAAAGCGATGTTCTGCCACACCACCCGCCTGGTGAACCGCGCAATGTCCACCGCCTGGGCTAATTTGCCCGGTTCGTCGGTCATGAGCACTACATCGGCTGCTTCCACCGCAGCGTCGGAACCCAGACTGCCCATCGCCACGCCGACATCGGCGCGGGCGAGCACCGGCGCATCGTTTACGCCGTCTCCCACAAAGGCTAATTTTCCGTTTTTGCGTATCTCGCTCTCCAAACGCTCCAGGGCTTCTACCTTGCCGTCCGGCAGTAACCCGGCGCACACCTCGTCCAGGCCTAATTTTTCCGCGACTTCTTTTGCCGTTTGCGGATTATCGCCCGTGAGCATCACCGTTTTGCGGATTCCCCGCGCTTTTAGGGCTTTGACGGCGGCTGCGGAATCGGGTTTGATTTCGTCGGATATGACAATCAGCCCGACGAACACGCCGTCTTGAGCGACATAAACCTTGGTGCCCGGAAGCTCGCTATCCGTTACAGCTATGCCGTGGCGGGCTAAGAGGCGCGGACTTCCCGCTAAAATACGCGCGCCGTCAAACCGCGCGCTTACCCCTTCGCCCGGCGTTTGAGTGTATTCATCAAGAAGGCTTTTGTTCACCTCGCCACCAAAGGCTTTGATTATGGAAAGGGCAATCGGGTGGTTGGAATAGGCCTCGGCGCGGGCGGCGACGGCAAGCAATCGGCTTTGAGTCCAGCCGTTTTCGGGCAGACATTCCGTCACGCGAAACACGCCTTTGGTGAGTGTCCCGGTTTTGTCAAATACCACCGTATCCAGTTTGCCCAGCGCCTCCAAAAAATTGCCGCCTTTTACCAGCACTCCATGTCGGGAAGCTCCGCCAATTCCGCCGAAAAATCCCAGCGGTATTGACAGCACAAGGGCACAGGGGCAAGAAATGACCAGAAATACAAGGGCGCGGCGAATGGATTCCGCCCACGTTCCCAGCCCAAAAAGCGGCGGAAATAAGGCTATTCCGACTGCGGCGCACACCACGGTCGGGGTGTAAAAACGTGAAAATTTGGTAACAAAATTCTCTGTGGGTGCTTTTTTTTCGGCGGCGCTTTCCACCAGCGTCAAAATTTTTGAAACGGTGGATTGGCCGAAAGATTTGGTCACCCGGATGGTGAGCAAGCCGGTTTGATTGACAAAACCGCTCAAAACCTCCTGCCCTTCGTAAAGTCTGCGCGGCACCGGTTCACCTGTGAGAGCGGAGGTATCCGCTGAGCTTTCGCCGGAAACCACCGTGCCGTCCAGCGGGATTTTTTCGCCCGGCCTCACTAAAATCAAATCACCCGGGTTCACCGACTGCGGTTCTACCCGCTCCGGGGAACCGTCCGCGTTTATCAGGTTCGCAAAATCGGGGCGTATGTCCATTAGACCAGCGATTGATTTCCGGGATTTTGACACCGCCATATCCTGAAACATCTCGCCCACCTGATAAAACAGCATCACCGCCGCCGCTTCCGGGAAATCCCCGATGGCAAAGGCTCCGGCGGAGGCAATGCTCATCAGGAAATTTTCGTCAAACACCTTGCCGCGCAATATGTTTTTCAACGCGCCCCGCAGCACGTCCGCACCCAAAACGAGGTAGGCGGCCAAAAACGCAAACAGGTTTACGGCATGATTTTCGGGCAGTAGCGTTTTGATAAGCAATGCCATTCCAAATCCTGACCCACCGATAATAAGCCTGACTGTTTTCAGCTTGCCGCTGTCACTGCCGTGGCTGTGCCCGCAGGAACAGCCGTGATTTTTTTTTGTGTTATTCACTTTCCACTACTCCTATATAGCAAATTAAAAAAGTTGTTCAACTGTTCAACTGTTAAAAAAACATCACACTGCCCAACACAATATATGTTATGGCGCTCATCTAACTTTCGTGAATATGCTCGAATCCGCTTTCGAAAATATCTTTGACGTGACTGTCAGAAAGAGAATAATAAACCGCTTTCCCAATTTTTATATACTTTACAAGATTTGCCAGTCTTAGCCCTTTGAGTTGGTGCGAGATAGCGGATTTCGTCATACCGAGGAGCACCGCCAAGTCACATACGCACA
>JAISRF010000220.1 GCA_031273775.1 Oscillospiraceae bacterium | reverse complement strand
AGGGAGTTCCAAATCGGGAAAAAATTCATCTCATCACATCCTTATACGAAAACAAGGCGGTTATTTTGTTAACCGCCTTGTTTGTTGCTGTGCTGTTTTTTGCCTATTCGGCAATAGCGAAGCCAACTGCGGTAAATTCTGCTTTTGCCGCCTCCGTTGACAGATAATCCAGGAAAGCCTGCGCCGCATCCTGCTTGGTTGAGGTTTTCAAAACAGCGGCGGGATAAACAATTGCCTTGTGGCTTCCTTCTGGGGCGGTGGCCACAATTTCAACATCTGAAGCACCTGAGGCATCTGTAGAATAAACAACACCTGCGTCAGCGCTGCCGTGCTGCACCTGCGATAAGACGGTTTTGACATTCTCGCCGAAAGACGCTTTTGCCTTTACTGTATCCCAATTTTTAAGGAAAGCAAATGTTTCCTCCGCATACTGCCCGCAGGGAACATCGGCGTTGCCGAGTGAGATGATTCCGACCTTATCCGTTGCAACATCCTCAAAAGAGGCAATGCCTTTGGTGGAGCCTTTTGGCACAACCAGCACCAACGTATTTTTCAACAAATTTTTCCGGGAACCATTCAGCACAAAGTTTTCGGCGAGTGCATCCATCTGCTTTTGTGCCGCCGATATAAACAAGTCGGCGGTAGCACCTTCTTCAATTTGCGTTTGCAGGGTTCCGCTGGAGCCGTAGTTGGGGGTCACGGTTATGTTTGGGGCAACCGTTTTGTACTTGGCAATAATCTTGTCCAAGGCATCGGTCAGGCTGGCGGCTGCGAACACGTTAATCTCCACCGGTTCGGCAGTGGTCGCGGATGTGCTTTGTGAAGACGAGGCTTCCTCCTTCGTGCCGCACCCCGCAAACAGAACGCCAAGCATACAGACAACCAGAAGCATTGCGAATAGCTTTTTCATCCTAGTCCCTCCTATTGCTTTGTTTTGTTTAGTGTTGTTTCATTATAATACAAAACAAAACAAAAATCAACTAAAACAAATAAGAATTATATAATTCGTCAAACGTGCCAATTGTTTGCGCGTTATATGGGGATTTGTTTGCTCATAACAGCCGAAATTTCTTTTTGCGCCTCCATAGCAGTGATTGTGGAAATTCCGAAGTCAAATAGTGGCGCGGTAGCTCGAATCAATCCATAGAAATCACAGTTTCCGGCGCGTTCTCCAATGCCAAGCACCGTTGTGTCGGCGTAGTCGCAGCCCTCTTTCAGCATTTCAATGGTGTTTGCCAGCGCCATACCCAAGTCGTTGTGCATATGGCAGCCGAGGCTTGATTTTTCCCCGGTATGAAGTATAAAATCTTTAAGCGCTCTTCGAGCCACAGAAGGTGTCATAATTCCAACTGTATCCGCCAACCGAATCCGGTGAATTCCAAAATCCGTGAGCGTCCGCGTGACGGTCAGCAAAAATGTCATGTCCGCACGAGAGGCATCCTCAAAGCCCACCGATATTTCCACATCTACCGTTTGCAACAGCCCGATACAGGCATAGAGCTGATTCAACACCCATGCTTTGTTCTTTTGCAGCTTAGAATAAATATGGCCATACGAAACCGGAACGCTGATGTGGATCATATCCGGCCCGCAGTCGATACAATGCTGAATATCGCCGGGATTTAGGCGAGACCATACCGAAATCTTTGCGGTTTTTCGGATGCCGACAATTTGCCGCAGGGTTTCCCTCACATAGGAATCGGAAGCGGGAACCCCTATTTCAATTTGCTCAACGCCGGTGCCTTCTAAAATGCGAAAAATCTCCAGCTTTTGTTTTCGGCTGAAGGATATGCTTGGAGATTGCTCGCCATCCCGCAAGGTGGTATCCACAATGTATTTGCGCTCTTTCAAGTGGTGCACCCCCTCTGCGCCAAAACTTCTCTGGTCAGTGTCTCAAATTCATCCTCGGTCAGGGCGCGGTTTTTTTGAATGCTGAATTTTTTTACGGAAAGTAATAACCGCCAAACCTCGTCTTTTGTCATTTTTATGCCAAGTTCTTGAAGCTTATAGAATATGGAAGCTTTTCCACTTTGTTTCCCCAAGACTATTGTGTGTTTTTGTCCAATATCCTCCGGTGGGAAAGGCGCGTAGCATTTTGGCTGCTTTATGATGCCGTCCACATGAATTCCAGACGCAACGGCGAAAATTCTATCCCCAAGAATCGGCTTGTTTTGGGGGATTTTGATGCCGGTGATTTCTTCCATCAACCGACCGATCGCGGGAAACATCGGGTAACTTTTTCCAACCTTGCGCAGCCGTGCATCTCGCAATGCCATCACCACTTCCTCAAAAGCCGCAAAGCCGCCGATTCCGCACAGAGACGTAACCACCCTTTTTCCGCTGCCTGAAACACCCCATTCCGTTGCAATAGCTGATGCGCAACCAAAACGGTTGCTCGGGCAAAGTTCCACCTCGCCGCCAAAAATTTTGAGCAGCAGCCCGAAAGCGCTCTCAAAGTTTTCTAAGAGAATATCGTCAAGCCCCCTTACCCGAATAAACGAGATCCCTCGATATTTGGCCAATGTGTAAGACTCGTGAATGCTGTTCATGGTTATTTCCGCAGTGA
>JAISRF010000151.1 GCA_031273775.1 Oscillospiraceae bacterium | reverse complement strand
TTTTGTGCGATTTGATTTTTGACCCGCCCCAAAACAACGCCGGATTTTTGCCGGAACATGTAACCGCCCAGCAACGGCTGTTTATTGAGCTGATCGAAGGCGAAATAAACGATAAGCGGCGGTATGCCATTTCGCGCTGTGAAAGCGTGATGTGCGCGGAGGAACCCTACGGCATCCCGAAATACGGGTCGGCGGAGGACGCGCGGGCATTGACCCCTGAAAGCCTGACCCATGCCTGGAAAAAAGTGATTAATACCGCGCGGTTTCGCGTAAATGTGCTGGGTCAAAGTGACCCCGCGCTCATTTTCGAACAGTTCCGCCAGGCCTTGCCGCAAAACCGAAGAGAACCGGAATCCATAGAAAACACCGTCATCCGCAAGGCCGGGGAAAAGGTTAAACATGTAACTGAAAAGCTGGATATTGCGCAGGGCAAGCTGTGCATTGGCTTCCGGGCGGGCGTGGCGCAAAACGAACCACAGTATGCGGCCACACGCGTAATGACCGATATTTTCGGCGGCGGGCCTTATTCCAAGCTGTTCCAAAACGTGCGTGAAAAATTATCGCTTTGCTATTACTGCGCGGCGCGGTACAATATGCAAAAGGGTATTATCCTGGCGGATTCCGGCGTGGAATTCCATAACTTTGACAGTGCCCGGCATGAGATTTTTGCCCAGCTGGAATCCTTGCGGCAGGGCGAATTTACCGGCGAGGAAATTGACGCCTCAAAGCTGAGCCTCATCAACAGTGCCAAGAGCATTTCTGATTCGGCGAGCGATTTGGACAAATGGTATCTTGACCGCATTTTCTTTGACGACCCGCCTTCACCGGAAGAATTTGCCGCGGAGATAAACGCGGTGAAAAAGGACGAAATCACAGAGGCGGCAAACAAGGTCACGCCGGACACCGTTTACTCTTTGATAGGACTTGAGAATACAGGTTCTTAATCAATTCCGAATTAAACAGATTGGGTGATGTATAATTGCAGAGATTAGAGTATACAAATGAGAAACTGGGCGAGCGGTACGTTGAATACACACATGACAGCGGGCTGAAAATTTTCATCTGCCCCAAGCAGGATTATAGCTCCGCGTATGCCATGTTCGGAACGCGGTACGGCTCCATTGACACGCGGTTTAAGCAAGGCGGCGATGCGGATTTTACCGATGTCCCCCCCGGAATCGCTCATTTTTTAGAGCACAAACTTTTTGAAAGTGAGGAGGGCGACGTGTTTTCCCTGTTCGCCGAGACCGGCGCCTCCGCCAACGCATTCACCGCTTTTGACCGCACCTGTTACCTGTTTTCATGCGCCGGCAGGTTCGAGGATAACCTTAAAATTCTGGTGAATTTTGTGCAGTCTCCTTATTTCACGGCCCAAACCGTGAGCAAGGAACAAGGCATCATCGGGCAGGAAATCCGGATGTATGACGATTCGGCGCCGTGGCGGGTGTTTTTTAACCTGCTGACCGCGCTGTACCACAACCACCCCGTCCGGATTGACATTGCGGGAACGGTGGAGTCGATTGCTGAAATCACCCCGGAACTACTCTACCGCTGTTATAAAACGTTCTACAATTTGAACAACATGTTCATTTGCATCGCAGGGAACATGGATCCCGACCGCACAGCGGCGCTGATTGAAAGCGGGCTGAAACCGGCGGAAAAAATCGACATTGCGCGGGGTGAATTTTCCGAGCCCAAACAGGCGGTAAAGCAAAAAGTCCTGCAGAGCTTAGAGGTTTCAATCCCGCTGTTTGCCTACGGCTTCAAGGAGGAATGCACGGGTCAGCGCACCCTGTTTGAACGCATCTCCGCCGACATGTTGCTACAGGTGATTTCTTCGAACTTTTCACGGCTGTACCGGGAACTGTTTGACGAAGGTTTAATTAACGACAGCTTTTCCGCCGAATATTTCTGCGGCCACTCTTACGCCGTCAACATTTTTCAGGGGCAGTCGGCGAACCCGGAGACTGTTGCCGCGCGGATTGACGCGGAACTTCAACGCCTGAAAAATGAAGGAATTGACAGTGAGTCGTTTGATCGGATTTTAAAAATGCAGTACGGTAGAAGTATTATGAAATACAATTCCGTGGAGAATACCGCGGATGCGCTGGTTCAGTGCGCGTTCACCGGTTGCGGGCTGTTTGATGAGCTGGAGGTTTACGCAAAAATATCCAAATCCGACCTGGAAGCGCGGCTGGCTACCCATTATAACAAGGAATCATCTGCGCTTTCGGTCGTAAATAAAAAATAAATATGTAGGAATTTATACCCTCATCGCCCCGACCTGCCGTCCCGCGAACGGATGTGGACATCCGTCCCTACAATAATCATTGAGGTGTAACACATGGAAACAAACGATATTATCATTTTCGGTTTGCGCTTAAAAATCAGCAGGGTGGCGTTCACCATTCCACAGCTGGGGTGGTGGGTTCTGCTGATTGCGACCGCTCTTGCCATTTTGTGCGCGGTCGGCATGTTCGGTTGGGAAAGGTTTATAAAACGCCGGGAGTTAAACGTCAAAAACTTTCTTGCCCAAGCCGGTACCGCCGCGGCCATGTTTTTCACTGTCGCGTTAATTTACATCATATTCACCAGACAAAACCCGGATGGTTGGAACGTATACTGGTACGGCATTATTATTGCGCTTGGGTTTATGCTGGCGCTGGTTTACGGGTTCAAAAACGCCGCGCGCCTGGGCGTTGACCGTGACCGCCTGACCGATGCCGTGCTGATCGCCGCCGTCTTCGGACTGCTGGGAGCAAGGTTGTATTATATTCTGTTCGATGGGGCGGGTGGGCTTACCCTTCGTGACTTTTTCGCTTTTCACGAAGGCGGGCTCGCCATTTACGGGGGCATCATTTTCGCCTTCGCGTCCGCCGCGGTCATGTGCAAAGTCCGCAAGATAGATCTGTTTTCCCTGTTCGATTTGGCCGCAATCGGATTTTCAATCGGGCAGGCGGTGGGGCGCTGGGGCAATTTCTTCAATCAAGAAGCATATGGCGGGCCTACCCAATCAACTTGGTGGGGTATGACCAGCACCCAAACTCAGTATGATACAGGCTCCGACACGTTGGTTCACCCCTGCTTTTTGTACGAATCGCTCTGGTGTGGGTTGGGGATTCTTCTGTTACATTTTTACTCCAAGCGGCGAAAATTCAAGGGTGAAATTTTTCTTGCCTATGCCGTGTGGTACGGCTTCGGACGGTTCTGGATTGAAGGCCTGCGCACCGACAGCTTAATGATTGGCAGCGCGGTCAAGGTTTCGCAGTTGGTGTCCGCGCTGGTGTTTTTGGCGGGTATTACGGTTATTGCGTTTATGCGCGCCCGCCCGGCGCTTACCGCGCGGAAACAAGCGAAGGCGGCGGCGGAAGCGGCGGAATATGCCCCTTTGTTTGATTCACCGGAGGATGAATTTGAGGGTTCCGGTGAAGATCTTGAAGACGGTGAATAATAATGTCGGATCACAGGGGATCACCCCTAAAAACAAACGGAAAGGTTGTTGTTTTTGGCTGTAATAATTGACGGGAAAGCGGTTTCGCAAAGAATCCGGGAGGAAATACGCCAAGAAGCGGATGCGCTGACCGCAAAGGGCATACACCCGGGGCTTGCCGTGATTATAGTGGGAGATGACCCTGCGTCAAGGATTTATGTAAACAACAAAAAAAAGGCTTGCGCCCAGTGCGGCATACATTCTGAAGAGTTCTCACTTTCCGCGGACACAACGGAAAATGAGCTTTTAGAGTTGATACATACCCTGAATGCGCGGCAGGATATAAATGGAATATTATGTCAGCTTCCTCTTCCCCGCGGGTTTAATGAAGATGTCATCATAAACGCCATTGACCCGAAAAAGGATGTGGACGCTTTTCACCCCGGCAACGTGGGTGGAATTATGCTGAACAAATATTCATTTCTGCCCTGTACCCCCGCCGGTGTGATGGAGTTGTTAAAAGCTGTAAACACACAGATAGCGGGTAAACGCGCGGTGGTGGTGGGGCGGAGCAACATTGTGGGCAAGCCAATGGCACTGCTGCTCTTGCACGCGGACGCAACGGTAACCATCTGCCACAGTAAAACCGCCGGTCTGACCCAAATCTGCCGCGAAGCCGATATTTTGGTCGCGGCGGTTGGCAGGGCAAATTTTATCACATCAGACATGATAAAGCCTGGCGCTGTTGTGATTGACGTGGGCATGAACCGCGATGAAAACGGCAAGCTTTGTGGCGACGTGGATTTCGCGGCGGCGGAAAAAGTGGCGTCAGCCCTCACGCCGGTGCCGGGCGGCGTTGGCCCTATGACCATTACCATGCTGCTTAAAAATACCGTTACGGCAGCGAAAAATCAAATTGAGAATGCAGGGGCGCGCGTTGCGCGTCCGGTGGGAATTTAAATTGAGAGCTGCAGAAACTATTCCTTTTAAAGCTTACCAGGCGGCGGCAGACTTTTTGCGGGAAAAATTGCCGTTTTTGCCAAAAATCGCTCTTGTGCTGGGCAGCGGACTGGGTGACTTCACAAAAAAAGCCGAGTGCGCCACGGTTCTGCCCTACACCGAAATTCCCGGGTTCCCGCATTCTTCCGCGCCGTCTCACGCCGGGGTACTGGTTTGCGGCAGGATCCAAGGTGTACCTGCGCTGATTTTTTCCGGGCGGTTTCACCTTTACGAAGGGTACACCCCCAGGCAGGCGGCGTTTTATGTGCGGGCACTCAAGTTGCTCGGCGTGAAAACGTTGATTCTGACCAATGCGGCAGGCGGCGTAAACGCCGGCTTTTCAACCGGCGAATTGATGGTCATCACTGACCACATCAAGTTCGCGGATATCAGCCCGGCGCGAGGTAAACATGAACCTGAATTTGGGGAACGTTTTTTCGATATGTCCGAGGTGTATTCCCAGGAGCTAAGGGAAACGGCGTTAGAATGCGCGAAGGAACTGGGGATTCCGCTCCGTCAGGGCGTGTATTTTTATATGCCGGGGCCGGAGTATGAAACGCCCGCGGAAATCCGCGCAATCCGCTTGCTTGGCGGCGACGCAGTGGGTATGTCCACCGTGCCGGAGGCGGTGGCGGCCGCCCAGTGCGGTATCAGGTTGCTTGGCATTTCCGTGATCACCAACATGGCGGCGGGCATTTTGCCGGAGCGGCTTTCCGGCAACGAAGTGATCGGCGCCGCCGCGGAAGCGACCGGACGGTTTACGGCACTGTTACAGGCAATCATTTGCTGTATCCAGCAATAAGCTGATTTACACCCATCATTGACAAACGAAGACTTACGAAATAATTCTTCAAATTTAACTATTGCGAAAAGTCAAAAAATGTTGTATGATATCTTTTGTTGTGTGAAATCAACGGAAGATGTTTTTTGAAGCGGACAAGCGCCCGCGGTAAAAATATCCGCAACACCATTAAAACATTCGGAGGTTCGGTTTTTGGAAACATTTAGCGGTTTTGTCAGCTCTATTTTCGGTTCCCTTGCCGACATGACGCCCGAAGGGGTCGCAAAAATGTTGGTGATGTGGGCTTTAGGCGGCTTGCTGATTTTTCTCGCCATTAAAAAAAATATGGAACCGGGCTTGCTTCTTCCCATGGGCTTCGGCGCCATTTTGGTCAATCTTCCGTTTTCGGGCGCGATTGACCAGTTGATTGACGGCGTAACTGAGCGTGGGCCGCTTTCGGTACTGTTTGACGCCGGAATCGCCAACGAATTAATGCCGCTTTTGCTGTTTGTGGGCATTGGCGCGATGATTGACTTCAAACCGTTGCTATCCAATCCCAAATTGCTGATTTTCGGCGCGGCGGCTCAGTTTGGCATATTCGTCACCGTCTTGCTCGCCAGCGTAATCGGCCATTTTGTCCCCGGCTCGTTTTCCTTGCAGGACGCGGCCTCCGTAGGGATTATCGGCGCGGCGGACGGACCCACCTCCATATTTGTGGCGAATTACTACCACACGCAGTACATGGGCGCTATTTTGGTGGCGGCGTACAGCTACATGGCGCTGGT
>JAISRF010000124.1 GCA_031273775.1 Oscillospiraceae bacterium | reverse complement strand
TCAGTTCTGTTTCAAAATAGGCTGCTCAATCAACCTTAAATACTTGGAGGATACGAATATGGCATTTTAAACCGCATTGACAATCGCTGGAGAAAATCCGGAAAACGCCAATCGAAAGGCGGGGATAACCTATGAAAACATTTGAGGAAATACTACTTGCCGAAACGAGCAAGTATGAGTTTAAGGAAGCGCTGGAAATTCGCAAACCGAAGGATTGGCTCAAAACAGTCAGCGCATTCGTCAACAGCGCGGTTCATGTGGTTATGTTCGATGACCGGCGGGAGATTTACTCTCCCGGAGGAATGCGCTCCGGCGTTTCGTTCCACAACCTCCGCTTTTCATCTGTAAAATGAGGTTTCGAGATTTTGCCCTTAGACATGCGAAAACCCGCTAAAATAGCGGGTTTTTCGCGAGGCATCTTTTTCAGATTACCTTGTTGGTGCCGGAAGCGGGACTTGAACCCGCACCCTGTTGCCAGGACTGGATTTTGAGTCCAGCACGTCTGCCAATTCCATCATTCCGGCAAAAAGACAAAACATGCGGCGGGACATAGCAGACCCGCCGCAAATGGAGGCGCCACCCAGATTTGAACTGGGGATGGAGGTTTTGCAGACCTCTGCCTTACCACTTGGCTATGGCGCCACAACAATAAAACCTTTGCGAAAGGAAAGCTGAAAGGAGACAACCCTACAAAACAAAAAGACTAAAAACCCGGCGGATAAAACGCCAAAACCTTTAGTCTTTCCGCAGTCATGGAGCGGATTACGAGACTCGAACTCGCTACCTCCACCTTGGCAAGGTGGCACTCTACCAGATGAGCTAAATCCGCACAGTTTTAACAATACCGTCTGGCGGCGAACCGGCACTCAATGCCCTAAAAGCAAAGCAATCTCAAATAAACAAGAAAGGTGGCCGGCGCACTACCATTGGTGCCTCCGGTCGGAATCGAACCAACGACACGTGGATTTTCAGTCCACTGCTCTACCGACTGAGCTACAGAGGCAAGGAATATGGCGACCCGGAACGGGCTCGAACCGTCGACCTCTAGCGTGACAGGCTAGCGTTCTAACCAACTGAACTACCGGGCCACAAAATTTAGATTCTAGTGCCGAGTGCTTAGATTTTTTGCTAAGGCTCTATACGAGTTTGCTTGTTTGAATGCTATCTAAGCCCTCAGTACTAATGTCTACTTTGGTGGGAACAACAGGGCTCGAACCTATGACCCCCTGCTTGTAAGGCAGGTGCTCTAACCAGCTGAGCTATGCTCCCCAAAAGCCACCCCATTTAACGGCGGCGAAATCATTCTACTATATTCCGGGTCAGTTGTCAATACCAAATTTATGCCATTTTCGATTTTTTTGATCTTCGTGAATTCTCAAAGTAAATTCCACAGTGGTCAGAAGTCGGAATTTACTTTGAGAAGAAAAATGTGGTTGAAATAACTCTGAGACTGTAATCTGCCTGATTGAATTGATCAGATAAATCGGTATTCGTTTTACCGCCGCCGATTCATCCTTGAAATATAATACAATAGCGTCATCACCGACTGTGCCAGCGCGGCCACGTAAGTGAACGCGGCGGCGGTGAGCACACGTTTTGCACCCGCCTGCTCATTCGCGTTAAGCAAACCGTAGCTTTTAATGGTGGCGAGCGCGCGGCGGCTTGCGTCAAATTCCACCGGCAGAGTTACAAGTTGAAAGAGCACCGCCAGCGAAAATAGGGCGATTCCTAACCATATCAGCCCGGCAAACTGGAGCCAGTAACCCAAAAATACCAGCGGAATGCCTAAAGATGACCCGATGTTACAGGCCGGGATAATGGCGGTGCGGATTTTTAACGGCGAATAAGCCTTCGCGTGCTGGACGGCGTGCCCGGCCTCATGCGCGGCAATGCCCACCGCCGCCACCGAACGGCTGTTCAAAACACTTTCGGAAAGCATAATCCGCCGGGTGCGCGGGTCGTAATGGTCGGTGAGACTACCAGCGCAGGGAAATACCGTCACACTGGAAACGCCGTTGTAATGCAACACCTCATATGCCGCTTGCGCCCCCGTCAGTCCCCGCAAATTCGGAATTTTTGAATATTTAGAGAACGCTGAACGTACCATCAGTTGGGCGACGATAACCAGCGCCAGCGCCGGCAGAACGAACAAATAATACATCGGGTCAAAATACATGTTGAAACCTCCCTCTTTCCGCGTGGAATCCCCGTACAAAATCCACTGCGGCCATGCGTTTTTTGCCTTCCAGCTGTACCTCGCCTAAAACAAGCGAACCATTCCCGCACCGCACACACATGGATTCGCCGATAAATACCCCGCCCGCGGTTCCGGGCAGTTCATCACCGATAACCGCGGAAAAAATCTTTAACTGCTTTCCGCCAATAAACGTATATGCCGCCGGCCACGGGTTCATTCCCCGTATTTTGTTCAGGATCTCCGATGCGGGGCGGTTCCAGTCTATTTTTCCGTCCGCCTTTGTTATCAGCGGTGCGGCTGTGGCTAGGGCTTCCTCCTGCTTTATTGGTGTGATTTCCCCGCGGGCAAGACGTGGCAGGGTGTCAATCAGTAACCGGGCGCCCACAATCGCCAGCTTGTCGTGTACCGTTCCGGCTGTGTCCTCCGGCAAAATCGGCAGGTTGGCTTGCGCCAATATGTCCCCCGTGTCCAGTCCCTTGTCCATTTGCATGAGAGTTATACCGGTTTCCGTGTCACCATTGAGCACTGCCTGCTGAATGGGTGAAGCTCCCCGGTATTTTGGTAAAAGAGAAGCGTGAATATTCACGCAGCCTAATGGCGGCAAACTTAAAATATCCTGCGGCAGGATTTTTCCGTAAGCAGCTACCACTATAATATCCGGCCTTAGCTCTCGCAAAATTTCCAGAACCGCGCCGTCCTTTAACATGACCGGTTGATGAACCGAAAGGCCAAATTCCAGCGCTTTGACCTTGA
>JAISRF010000072.1 GCA_031273775.1 Oscillospiraceae bacterium | reverse complement strand
CGGCGACCCGCTCCACGCGCTCCGCGTTGTCCGCGCGCGCGTACCGCAAAACGCCGCACCCGGTTTTCGCCTTAACAAATTCGCAAAATTTCTCCGCCCGCATGGGTTCGCGCAACCCTCCCACGCGGGAAGGCAAAGAACCGTCCGCCGGGTACAGCGGCTCCACGCCGCCAAGCCCTAACAAATCCGCCAGACAGTCGTTAATCCCGCCGCTCGCGAAATCGGCATTGGTGTGGGCGCAGATGGCGGCAATTCCGCTTTGCGCCAACAGATACACAGGGTCATCGACGGCAAGCCCTTTGATCGGGTAATAAATCACCGGATGATGTGAAACAATCAGCTCACAGCCCGCTTCCCGTGCCTGACGCACAACGCCGGGGGTAATATCCAGCGCGGTCATCACGGCGCTGACCGGATGCAACGACCCGCCCACTAGCAGACCCACGTTGTCCTTCAGCCAAATTTGGTCAAAAGGCGCGAAGGCATTGATATGGTCATATATATCGCGAACAGTCATAAAAAATTCTCCACTGGCGACAATGGGCGGCATCGGCGCCGACCGGGCGATGAGTGTTAAGCGCGGGTTAAGGTAAATCAAACGGCAGTTCCCGAAAACCTATTTTTCCGCGAGGTATTCGTTAATCTGAGCGGCAAGCTCGTCCGCATCGGTGCCGTGAACGGCACAGGCCTCCTCCAACGATTCGCCGCGGGATGCGGGACAGCCGAGGCAGTGCATGCCCATGTTGAGGAAAAACACCGCCGTTTCTCGGTCGAAATCCAAAATGTCGCCGATACAGGTTTCTTTGGTTACAGTCATTTTTGTTCGCTCCACTCTTTTTATATTGTCAATTATCAATTGAAATTTCACCGTTTTCCATAATCTTTTTAAACTGCGCGGCGTCCATCTTTTCATTCTTGAACAGGAATTCCGCAACATTGTGCAACTTGTCGGTGTGCTGTTTCACAAGTTCAACCGCGCGGTTGTATTCGCTGGTGACAATCCGCTCAATTTCATCGTCGATTTGCGCGGCGGTTTTCTCGGAATAATTCGGAGTGGCGGAAAAATCGCGGCCAAGGAACACCTCTTCATGCCCGGTGCCAAAGACGATCGGACCCAACTCGCTCATGCCGTATTTCGTGATAATGTCCCGCGCCAAACCGGTCGCCCGCTGAATATCGTTGGAAGCACCGGTACAGATATCGTCCTGCGTGACGAATTCCGCAGCTCGCCCGCCGAGCAGAGAGCAGATATTTTCGAACAGCTCCTGCCGGGACACGTGTTTTTTGTCGTCGGTGGGGACGTACATGGTGTACCCCGCCGCCATTCCCCGCGGGATGATGGAAATCTGGTGAACCGGATCCTGGGATGGCAGGAAATGCGCGACAATGGCGTGGCCGGCCTCGTGGTAAGCGGTAATCATTTTGTCTTTGTCGGTCATGACCGCAGAACGCTTTTCGGCGCCCATGACCACTTTAATGGTGGATTCCTCAATATTCTTTTCCGTGATTGCTTTCTGTCCCATACGCGCCGCCAGCAAGGCCGCTTCGTTGAGCACATTTTCCAAATCCGCGCCCGTAAATCCGGCGGTGGAGCGGGCAATGGTTTTCAGGTCAATATCCGGCCCCAGCGGCTTGCCGCGGGCATGAACCTTCAAAATTTCCTCGCGACCCTTTACATCGGGGTAATTCACCGTTACCTGGCGGTCGAAACGCCCGGGGCGAAGCAGAGCTTTGTCCAAAACGTCGGGGCGATTGGTGGCGGCAATAATAATCACGCCCTCGTTCGCGCCGAAGCCGTCCATCTCAACCAGCAACTGGTTAAGGGTTTGTTCGCGCTCGTCGTGACCGCCGCCCAAGCCCGCGCCGCGCTGACGTCCCACGGCGTCAATCTCATCAATAAACACAATTGAGGGGGCGTTGCGCTTGGCCTGATCGAACAAATCGCGCACGCGAGCCGCGCCAACGCCCACGAACATCTCCACGAAATCGGAACCGGAGATGAGGAAAAACGGCACCCCGGCCTCGCCCGCAACCGCCCGCGCCAGCAAAGTTTTACCCGTTCCGGGAGGCCCCACCAACAGCACGCCTTTGGGAATCCGCGCACCCAGCTCGTTAAACTTTTTGGGCGATTTCAGAAAATCGACCAGCTCTTTCAGCTCTTCCTTTTCCTCGTCTGCGCCGGCAACATCGGCAAAGGTGGTTTTGCGTTTGTCATCGCTTGCTTTGCGGATTTTCGCCCGCCCGAAGCCCAGCGTTTTGTCGCCGCCGCCCATTTGCTGGTTCATCTTGCGCATCATATAAACCCAAAAGCCGATGGCAACGGCAATGATCAGCAGGGTGGGCAGCAAATCGGTAATCCAGCGGGTGCTGGTACCCGTGCGGATATCTTCAACGATTTTGTCTTCCGGGTTTTCCTGCTTTTGGTTGTATCCGGCGACATCCGGTTCATAAACGTATTCAATGAACAGCCCAACGTCGGGCAGATTGTACTTTTTCCATTCGTTGCCGCTGTCTTTCACCTTGTATTTCAGCTCTCCGCTGGCTAAATTCAGACTGAATTCCTCAATCTGATGACTGTCGAACAGCGCGACAATATCATGATATTTCGGATTATCGGCTCGGTCGGTTTGGTTCAGCATGGCCAGCACCGACAAAAACAGCGCTAACGGTAAAGCGATATACAGGATGGCATTTCGGATAGTTTTGGACAAAATATTAATCCTCCTATGGCGGTATTCGACCGCAAATTGAAAATTGAAAGTTGAGAATTGTGATGTCGTTACGCGGCAGAATTAAAATTTTTACCATGTGGGCAATACCTTAATTCTCCATTCTCCATTCCCCATTCTCAATTGTTAACACCCCAACATAGGGCAAATTGCGGTAACGTTCGGCGTAGTCCAAACCATAGCCCACCACGAATTCGTCGGGAATCACGGCGCCCACATAATCGGCGGCAATATCCGCCGCGCGGCGTTCGGGCTTATCCAAAAAGGTACACAGCCGGATGCTTTTGGGGTTCCGGGGAGCCAGCAGTTCTATGATATAACTCAAAGTCACGCCGGAATCAAGAATATCCTCCACCACCAGCACATCAAAACCGGCAAGGTCAATATCTAAATCTTTGATTATCTTTACCGTTCCGCTACTTTTTACTCCATCACCGTAACTGGAAACCGCCATAAAATCAATGGCGGCGGGAATGGTAACGGCTCGCATTAAATCCGCCATAAACACGACAGAGCCTTTCAGCACACTGACCAAAAGCAGATTCTTGCCCGCGTAATCCCGGCTGATTTGCGCACCCAGTTGATGGACAATGTCTTTTATTTCGTCCGCTGTGAGCAAAATCCCGCTGATCCGCTCTCCCAAATTTGTAACACCCTTTTTGTATCCGTACTGACCGCCGCGCGTTGGGCTACTCCGGCAAACTCCGCCGCCAGAACGCCGCCCTCGTCGGCGATTACGGCGGCATTTGCCCGCAGATGGGGCGGCACGCCGAGTTCGCTCCAAATCTTGCGCAAAAGCTTGACCGGGCGCTTGTGCAATTGCAAAGTGTCCCCAGGCAATGAAGAGCGAATATGGTGTTCGCCGACTATCCTATCACTGTCCAACATGGCAATCAAGAAATTTTTGTGAACATTCGGTGCGTTTTGAGTTAATTTTGCGTTTGCGGTACCTTTATCTTCTATCATACCAAATATTTTTCGGTTTTGCAAGTCAAACCGCTCTTTTTTGAAAAAATATAGTTTGCCGCGCTCTTTTCCCGTTGAAAGAGCCGCGAAAAAACCGCCCGGAAGAGAGGTCT
>JAISRF010000070.1 GCA_031273775.1 Oscillospiraceae bacterium | reverse complement strand
CCGGCTTGCCGGCCAAAACCCACGCCGCCATGGTGATGACATCTCCGGTCTTCACCGCGGTTCCGCCGACGGCGTCTCCGGCGGTGAGGGTGGATTTCGCGTTGTGGGTCGCGGTGCTGTTAGTGCCGTCAGTGAGATATTCGGTAGAAGTGCGCGCCTCACCGTTTGCGTACTGATTGTGAGATCCGTCCTTGCCGGTGTCGCGGAAGGAATTCGGAATATCGGGGTTGGCGTCGCCGCTATGCTCCGGATCGCCGACCTGATGCTCATAGTCGTTATACGTGCCGGCGATTCCGGCCCAGCTTTCCGCGCCGGTAAAGTCGGTTTCCAGTGAGTGGTTGTTCTTGTTGAAGGTGGGCATGAAGATTTTGTCTCCGCCCATCGTCCAGGTCCAATAATCATGGAACTTGTCAAGATCGGCGTTGTCGCAGTCAACCACGGAAATGTCGGGAACATGCGTTGTCCAGGTTTTCATATCGCCGATAACCGCGCCGGTCGCAAAGGCCGTGGCTCCGTTGGAAGCGTCAACGGCAAAGGTTCCGTCCGGCTGCAAAGCGCCTTTCGCGCCCGCGTTTGCGCCGACTTCCATGTACTCATCCAACCGGATACGGACATAGATGTCTTGTTGGCCGTAGTTTTCAACGTAGACATCTTTGTTTTCTCCGTTAAAATCGTCATGCAGACGGCCGCCGGGATTGCCCAGACCTTTTGTTTCGTTGAGGGCGCTTTCCCGGAACGCCGTCCATGCGTATGTACCGGTCAGGGCAATGGCCGCCGTCAGCGCGGCTGCCACCACGCCGCCGAGTACGCGGCGCTTGTCGGGGGTTCTTTCCTTGGGTTTTCTCATTGAGATCTACCTACTTTCTAAACAATTTTTTTGATGATTTCCGGAACGGAGCGCCGTTCAGGAACATTTTGCCGCGGATACTTCTCAACCGCATATTAAGAAGTATCCGCCACAATCGTCCGCGCGCTTTTCATGGAATACCAGCTCCTTCCGTTGCTTGTTTGGTCATGTATTGTTCTGCCCTACGCTCTGCGCGTTTTGAGGAAAAGATCATGCGCAGCGCGACGAACAGGCCGAGTACCATCGCGCCCAAAAGGGCGCAGATCAAAAGATTTTGCCGGACAAAAGAGAGAAACCATCCGATTGACCTGTGATGAAACACTACCCGGCCCACCACATTGTCAGCGATCACCGTTTCGGCGTCCGGTGCGCCGTTATCCACGCCTTTTGTTTGAAATCCGCGTTTTCCGTCATAATAATCCTCATAAACGGCGGTAACGCGATGGGTATAGGTAACGTCTCCGCTTTTCATATATGTAATGTCGTCTCCGATTTGCAGATCATTCGGATCAACGCGACGTACAAGCACAAAACTGCCCTGTGGGATTTCCGATTGCATGGAACGGGTCAGTACCGTGAAGCCGGAGAATCCGAAAAAGTCGCGGGGAGCGCCTGCATCGCCGGAGTTCTTGAACAGAAGCACCGCGATCACAATAAGCGCCATCAAGCCGTAAACCGCCGCGCCGATCCATGGGGAGTTCCAGATTCGTCTCGCGCGGCCTGCCGTTTTCGGCGTGTCGGGAGCGGGTTCGGATTTTTCCGGCGATACGCGCTCGACGGGAACGGTAAAAACGGGTTCGGACTTTGCCGGTTTAATTTCAGTTTCCAACGCAAACTCGGCGGTAAGCTCCTCCAGCGTCAGCGGCTTGAAGGGGTTACGGATGTCCCGCGGCTCGGGAACATCGGTAAGTATCGCGTCAAGCTCTGCCGCGAACGCGTCCGCTTCGCTTTCGTCGATTAAAACGGTGTCGCTTGCCGTCCCGCGCATCTCACTGAGAATCCGCCGGTGAGTCAAGCGCAGACGGTCGAGTTCGCCAAGCATTTTTTGAATATGTACGGCGCTTTGCGTTTTGTCAGTCATCTGCACACCTCGCCCGAAATAAAGATTCCCACTTTCTGCCATGTTATCCAAAAGCGCGCTTTTTGGGGCTCAACTCCATTTTGAGTGTAATGTAAGTGTAACTTGATAAAATGATTTTGTGCATGAAAGCTGACGAACAACGGTATTTTCGGCGTAACTTACGGTCTGAAGACGCATTTACGGTGGTTTCGGTAAAAAAAATACGTCGTTGCAAGCAGCGGTGTATCTTCGTGGAATCACCCCAAGGGACGGGGCATTTGAACCGGAGATAATAAAAAAGAACCGCCGGAGATTTTTTCGCCTAACGGTTCCTTTTTATTACAGTTATACAAGTTCTGACGCGCTCTGCGGAGCGCAATTGAGAATTGAGAGTTGAGAATTGTTGTTTTCTATTGGCTTTTTACGCCAATAAATTGCTAAGTCGCTCGCCGCCAATCGTCTGCCGCCGCCTTTATGGAACGCGCTTCGCAGCGGCCAATCCGGATTTCGGTGCCGTTGCTCAAAAGGATTTTTTTATCGCCGATCTGACGGATGGCGTTCATGGACACCAGACAGGAACGACCGGCACGGATAAAGCCGCGGTCGGCAAGCTGTGCTTCCAGCTTTGGCAGGGTGGAATAAAATTCAAAAGCCCCTCCACTGTAATACACCGTTATCAATTTCCCGATGGATTTAAAATAATAGATGCCGCTGATTTGAATTTGTTTTGTTTCGTCATAACCGCTGACGACAATATATCCAAGACTTTGAGCCATACAAAACGCCTCCCCGCTTGAGCGATAATTCTTTTTGGCGCACGTGTATTCCACAGCTTCGCCTCAGCGCTTTAGCTCTTTCAAGGCTTCCGCTTGCCAATCGTGGCCGGCAAGCCGCTCTGTTTCGCCGTGTTCCTCCACAATGCCCACAAACCCGTCTAAAGCCTCTACCTTTTTGCGGTAACGGATGTACAGAACCATGCCGATCACAATGGTGACGGCGATGATACCAATTTCAATCCAATGATTCAAAAACATGAGAATCACCCCCCTTTCCGCCGCTTCAGCGATTGAATCAGTTTCCGCATCTTCCGGTCGCGAATCAACCAGCGGGCATTCAGGCCAACAAGCGCACCGAACAGCGCCGGAAGACCGGTTTCCGTGCCGCCCAGTACAATATCCAGCGCCGTAAATTTAAACAACGGCTTTTCAGGCTCCGGCGTGGCGGGGATTTCACGTGTTTCCTTGTATTCATCTCTTGCGCAAAAGCGCGCCTCGACACCCGGAGCGCCGTTTTTTGCGGCTGTTTCCACCGCCCATTCACCAAAGTCATGCCCGCCATAGGCCGGAATGGCCTCGGTATAGGTGTTTTCGGGTTCATGTGTACAGGTGAATGCTCTTACGCCGTCTTCAAAACAGGACGGGTTTTTTGTTATGCGCTCCCGATAGTCATGCCCCAGCGGGGAAATTGCTTCTGTCTGGTCATGCGGAGCGTGAACAGTGCAAGTGCGGTGACGGATTCCGGCTGTGGTACAGGTGGGCGGTAAGTCAATCACCCACGCGCTCCAGTTGTGGCTTGTGGCCGGCAGAACATCGGTGTATTCAAAGCCGCAGAAATCACATTTATAGGTGATTCCTCCGTCATTTTCCGCCGTGGCAGGTACTCTCCCGGTTTCACTAAACTTATGCCCCAAGGCGGTGCAGTCGTAGGTTTCCGCCAGCGCCGGAACAGAAAGAAACAAAAACAGGAAAAAAAGAACCAGCGCCGCGCCGAACGGACGCCGCGGTGAGAATCGTATGGATTTTATCCGAGATATATTCATTGCGAACCCTTCTTAAAACGATTGGATTGGATTTTGTCACCGCTGCCGACGGTCTACAGCCGCTTTTAAAGCGGACGCATAAGCCCGGCCAACCGGGATTGCGGTTCCATCGTTTAAAATCAATTTATCGTATCCGGGTTTGTGTATGGCTTCCAGTGACACCAAAAATGAGCGGCTGACACGGATGAAGCCCCGGTCGGACAACCGTTCCTCAAGCTTTTGCAGGGTGGAATAAAACTCAAACTTCCCCTCGCCGTAATGCACCGTCACCAACTTGTCACGGGATTCAAAGTAGTAAATGTCGCCGATTTGAATTTGCTTATATTCGCCATAGCCGCTTACAACAATATACTCCCGGTGCAGGCGTTCCGCCGCTTTTAAGGTCTGTTCAAAAACTGAGTAAAAGCGTTTCATATGCGGCTCGCCTTTTTTAAGGAAGTTAAAGGCTTTTGCATCGAACGCCTGTAAAAAATATTCCTCGGCGCAAAGCCGGGATAAGTATAAAATCAGCCCCTTGTAGCCGGTTTTCCGCACGGTGAGGGGGATGGCTGCGTTTCCGCCGTCCGGCTCGACAATAAAAATGCTCAGCGAGGAGTTAAAACAGGTGTCGTCCATATCGAACAACAGCCGCTGGCTTTCCGCGTATGGCAATATCTCCGTCTGTACGCCGCATTGTTTAGCCACGGCAAGGCAGAGTCTTCCGTACAATTCCAGTTCATTTGGGTTGTTGTCCAGCAGTACAATTTTGAGTTTTTCCATTTTATCACCACACTGTTTTTTAAACCACACAAAAAAGTGTGCTTTTTTTCACGGTTATTTGGCTGCTTAAAAGTATTGAACAAAATCGCTGCGGCGATAGTCTGCGCGAGATCCGAAGATGGAATCGTAATGTCAAGGCTATGCGTGTGATTTCCGGTTCAAAAATAAAATAGTAGTAGACGTTTCTGTGAATATGGTGTATTCTAAGTTTGCCGACCAAAAATACATTGAGCGGAGACGACTGCCATCACACTGATCATAACATATTTTTGCTGTGCAAACAAGATTTTTTTTTCTTGGTAAGTTGCTTTTCGGCAAAGAAAGTTTTTTTTGACAAAAAAGCCTATTTAACCCATGTTGGGACGGTTAACAAAAAGCGTC
>JAISRF010000240.1 GCA_031273775.1 Oscillospiraceae bacterium | reverse complement strand
GACCATCCAGCGAAACCAGATCGCCGGGTGAATATGATTCGCACCGCGTTTGACCGTTCATCGCAGGATACCCTTGCTCCATACAGCAAACCGGCATATCAATCCCGCGCTCATCCATCCATTTGGCAAAATCCTTTAAAATCCTTGAGGACCAAAAGCCTTTTTCCTGCTCGGGCGCCATCGGGAACGTGTACGCGTGAAGCGAAACCGCCGTGATATAATCGAACATACCCTGGTCGTACAGTACTTGCAATTTATGAATGTCTACCCCCGCCGCGCCGCTGTTTGTGAACCAAGTTTCCGGATTCGCTTGCCAGCGCGCGAGACCGCTCACCTTGACCCATTCTGCCATCAGAGTGAGGTTCCGTTCCTCCCAGTGCTCGTTGCCGTGTTCCGTAATCGCGATGACATCGGCCATTTCGCGGAGGTAGTGCCACGCGGAATTCCACTTGCCGGGCGCGTACCGGTCATTCGCCATGATGTGGCGACCCTGAGCCTGAACGGTAGTCATTAGTCCGTATTTTCTCAAAAGCGCGCGGTAAGGTTCATCAACGCGCCGCCCGGTGGGGCGAATATATCTGACGCCCATTTTCGCCAGCGCGGAAAGGCTTTGGGGAAAGCGGAACCACTCGTTTGCGCTCACACCGAATACGGAATCCTGCCAGTCGGGACGGTCGTGCGGCGTAGTGACGCCAATGCCAGTGGAGTTTTGAACGGTCTCCCCCGCGCATTCGGCGGTAACGGTCGCTTTGTAGTACCCCAGCCGGTGAAGGGGCAGCTGAATTTCCGTTTCCCCGAAACCGGCGGAAAGAGTACAGTCCGCAGTGACGGTATCCAGTCTGACACCGGTGTAATCCTCTGTATGTACAGTCAAGACAGCGGATTTTTCCGAAAGGGACGCTCCGCCAAGAGAAACGATCACTCCGATCCGCTCACCAATATGGTAAAAATACCCACCTTCCGGATACACGAAGCTTATTTTCAGAAAGCGCCACCCCTTCCCTTTCGTCTAAACGCCCAAAAGTCAGTGTCTAATGTCATCTCTTTGTTTTCATTATACCGTTCCCCGCTTCACAAATCAATGGTATTTTTTGTGTTTTTATATGTAATTGTTGCTATTCAGCTCACATCCGCCATTTCCAAATACATATACCCGTTTTCCTCAATGAATTCCTTGCGGCCCTGCAAATTGTCGCCCAGCAGTAAATCGAAAATTTCGGCGGTGCGCTGAGCGTCCTCCGGCGTCACCTTAATCAGGCGACGGCTTCTGGGGTTCATGGTGGTCAGGTTCATCATGTCAGGTTGGTTTTCGCCCAAGCCCTTGCTTCGCTGGAGCGTATGTTTTGCATTGCCGATCTTTACCATAATTTCCGCCTTTTCCCGGTCGTCATAAGCAAAGTAGGTCATGTCCTTCGTTGCGATTTCATACAGCGGCGTTTCCGCGATAAACACCTTTCCCTCTTCAATCAAGGTGGGGGTGAGGCGGTTCAGCATGGTTAAAATCAGCGTGCGGATGTGAAAACCGTCCACATCGGCGTCGGTGCAGATGATGATTTTATTCCAGCGGAGAGCGCTCAGATCAAAGGTGGACAAATCCTTGTTCGCTTTGGATTTGACCTCCACGCCGCAACCCAGCACTTTAACCAAATCGGTAATGATGTCGCTCTTGAAGATTTTTTCATACTCCGATTTAAAGCAGTTCAAAATCTTACCGCGTACCGGCATAATCGCCTGAAAATCCGGATCACGAGCCAGCTTACAGGAACCCAGGGCTGAATCGCCCTCCACAATAAACAGCTCCCGCTCGGCAATGTCCCGGCTCCGGCAATCCACAAATTTCTGTACGCGGTTTTGCAGGTCATTGCCGGTCTGCATGGTTTTTTTCAAGTTCAGCCGCTCTTTTTCGGAACGCTCGCGGCTCCGCTTGTTGATAAGCACCTGCTCCGCGATTTTTTCCGCCTCTACGCGGTTTTCAATAAAATAAACCTCTAACTGGTGGCGCAGAAAATCGGTCATGGCCTCCTGAATAAACCGGTTGGTGATGGCTTTTTTTGTCTGGTTTTCGTAAGAGGTCTGGGTTGAAAAGGACGAAATAATCAGGCAAAGGCACTCTTCCACGTCCGAAAAAGAGACGCGGCTTTCGTTTTTCTGGTACTTGCCGTTTTGCTTGAAGTACGCGTCCAGTTGATACACAAAGGCGTTGCGAACCGCTTTTTCCGGCGCGCCGCCGTACTCCAGCCAGCTGGAGTTGTGGTAATATTCCTTGACCTGGGCACGGTTGGAAAAGCACACCGCCGCGTTGATTTTCACCTTATAATCGGGCTTGTCTTCGCGGTCGCGACCCTTGCGCTCGGTCTGCCAGAACCGCACTGGTGTCAGGGCTTCCTCCCCTACCGTTTCGTTTAAAAAGTCGGTAATGCCGTTTTTGTAGCACAACCGGGTTTCCTCAAATTTGCCGCCGTCCCGCTGGTCGCGGAAAATAAACAGCAGCCCATCGTTGACAATCGCCTGGCGGCGCAGTAAATCACGGTAAAATTCCGGTGAGGCGGCAATATCGGTAAACACTCGCAAATCGGGCCGCCAGCGGGTTCGGGTGCCCGTGCGCCGACCGGAGTACGATTCCTTTTTCAACCCGCCTACATTCTCTCCCGCCTCGAAACGCAGGGAATAATGAAAACCATCTCGCCAGATTTCTACGTCCATATATTCGGAGGCGTACTGGGTGGAGCACAGACCCAAACCGTTCAGACCCAGCGAATACTCATAATTTTCGCCCTCGTTGGTATTAAATTTTCCGCCGGCGTACAGCTCGCAGTAGAGCAGCTCCCAGTTAAAGCGGTTCTCCCGCTGATTAAAATCCACCGGCGCGCCACGCCCGAAATCCTCCACCTCTACAGAATGGTCGGCGTACCGGGTGACAATAATCTTGTCGCCGTGCCCCTCACGAGCCTCATCAATTGAGTTGGAAATGATTTCCAGAATAGAATGCTGGCAGCCATCGATTCCGTCAGAGCCAAAAATGACGCCCGGGCGCTTGCGCACACGATCCGCGCCCTTTAAAGCGGAAATGCTTTCATTGCCGTAACCCTGTTTTTTCGCCATCATGTTTTATATCCCCTGCGCTATATATTGTGTCTGCCATCAGTATAACATATATCAGGTGTGGGTTGCAATAAAAATTTTGCCGATTTGCTTTACAAGTCCGCCAATCCGTGTTATACTTTCTGTGACATACCGCCGCCCCGGCTATGGGGGCAAGCTCACGAAGCGCTCGGCTCAGGTATGTTATGATAAAAGAAGAGATTAAGAAACGAGGGAAAAAATGGAACCGAAATTTTTGACTTATAAAGCCCGTCCCCTGGTTCGGAACGGTTCGACCATTTATTATGGCAGTATGTCGGACAAATTTGCCGTAAAGCTGGAGATTAACTCTTTTAAGGAAATCGGCGGAATGCAGATTGCCGACGAGGTTTTGGTAGAGTTGATTCACACCGACTCCGACATAAAGGAACGGGAGCGCGTGGTAAAGAAAAGCCGGAAAATCGGTCTGTACAACGCGCTGGACATTAGCAGCGTGTGGCTGGAACGCGCGCTTGCCGGGAACTGACGCACTTCCCGCCGGTAACCGTAGGATACGCGCCCCTGTGCTTATGATTCAATTAAGAACTTTGCCCCTCTCGCTAAGCCATCGGTGGAAGCTGGGAGAGGATTTTTAAGTAGAGGGGACAAAATGTAAGTTGATGGTCGCCTCTACAAAACCGACACCAACTCCTTAAAATGCTTCCCGCGTTCCTCAAAATTCGGGTACGCGTCAAAGCTCGCGGAGGCCGGGCTTAATATGACAATGTCGCCGGGCCGAGCGTTTTCGGTCGCCAACCGAACCGCCTCCGCCAAATCGGTCGCGTGAAGAACCGGCAGTTCCTTTGAATCGTACGCCGGGTGCCCCGTCACCGCCTTTTCAATGGCAGACGCCGTTGTACCAGTCAAAATGAGCAACTTTACTTTTTCGTTCACTTTCTCCGCCATCGGCTCAAAAGGGATATGCTTATCATACCCGCCCGCAAGCAAAACAACCTTTTTCCCGAACGCATTCAAAGCGGCGATAGAGCGGGTTGGGCTGGTTGCGATGGAATCGTTGTAATATTTCACGCCGTTTATTTCCCGCACGAATTCAATGCGGTGTTCCACACCCGCGAAAGTCTGCGCCACGCGCTTCATGTTTTCCGGTGAGACGTACCCCCAGACGGCGCTGATTGCCGCCAGATAATTTTCAATATTGTGCTCTCCCGGTAAGAGAATATCGTTTTTACAGAACACAGGAACGGTTTCTCCGCCGACCGCCATGTAAAGCGTGCCGTCCCCGGACAAAAACGCCCCCGCCTCCACAGAACTCAGGCGACTGAACATTAATGTTTGCCCGCGCGTTTCATTCGCGAAGCCGCGCGTTATCCCGTTATCTAGGTTCAACACCGTACGGGAAAATGCATTCTGATGCGTAAATATGTTTTTTTTCGCGTCAATATATTCCTCCATGCTGCTGTGTACGTCCAAGTGGTTTGGCGCAAGGTTGGTCACCACCGCCACATCGGGGGAGCGGCGCATTGAAATCAGCTGAAAGGAGGACAATTCCACCACAGCGAAATCGTCCGGTAATACGTTCTCGATTTCGGGCAGTAAGGGCTTTCCGATATTTCCGCCCAAATGAACGGTTTTGCCCTCAGCCTTTAACATTTCGGAAATCAGCGTGGTGGTTGTGGTTTTACCGTCTGAACCGGTAACCGCAAAAATTTCGGATGGGCAGAGGTAGAAAAATTCTTCCATTTCAGACGTCACAGCCACACCCCGCCGCCGCGCCGCTACTAACTCCGGCAGAAAAAAATTCATGCCCGGGGTACGGAAAATAATGTCCGCATCCAAATTTTGTAAATAAGAATCGCCCAAATTAAGCGTGATCCCCGCCGCTTCCAGTTCCCGGGCAATACCGTGGAGTTCCGCCCGGTTTCGCCTGTCGCAAGCGGTTACCCGCGCGCCGTAAGCCGAATATTTGTACAGCAGCGGCAGATTGCTTCTCCCGATTCCGCAAAACGCTATCTTTTTGCCGCGCATGAACCGGGCGTACCGGTCAAGCTTGTTTTCACAGGGTTGTTTCAAAAGTAAAAACCTCCGAAATATAAAACTGCACATCATTGTAGCAAACACTATCGGCGTTAAGATTTTCGTTCGGCACACGCAACGCCAGTATAACACATCTGAAAGCGAAAATCAACTGTAAATTCATGAACGGTTTCTTTTGCTGAAGTCATATTTTGCTTGATTTTTTCGCGATTTAGAGTATGATTAAGATTAAAGTTTGAAAAATAAAGCTCCCCAGCGGAGGCGCTTTTGTTCTAAATTATGAAAGGACAATTGAAATGTTATTTAAAAACGGTCTTGTTTTGGGCGAAGATTTTCGTTTTTCCCGTGCGGATGTGCGGGTTACCGGCGAAAAAATAGCGCTGATTGCGCCGGATGTCACGCCGGAAAATGAGTCGGTAATTGATCTTGGCGACAGACTTTTGCTGCCGGGGCTGATCAACATTCACGTGCACGGCGCGCTCGGACACGATTTTACAGAAATAAACCGCGAAAATTTTACGGATGTCAGGCGTTTTTTGGCGTTAAACGGCGCGACGTCATTTCTTCCGACAACGCTGACGTTACCTCCCGACGGCATCATCGATGCACTTTCCCGGCTGTCTGAATATTCGGGGAATGACGATCGCGGCGCGCAAATGCTGGGGATTCATTTGGAAGGGCCGTATCTGTCGCCGGCCTATAAAGGCGCGCATAACGCCGACTGGCTCACATTGCCGCGGCTTCGGGATTTTAAGACTTTGCAAAACGCGGCGCACGGGCAAATAAAGCTGGTGACCGTTGCGCCGGAACTCGACGGCGCGATTGATTTTATCCGCGGAATCACACCCGAGACACGCGTTTCGCTGGGGCACGGCGGCACGGATTATCAGCTCTGCCGGGAAGCGTTCGCGAGCGGCGCGACGCAGATTACCCACATGTTCAACGTGATGCCCTCCCTGCACCACCGAAACATCAGCCTGATAACGGCGGCGTTTGAAACGGGCTGCTTCACCGAATTGATTTGCGACGGTTATCACGTTGAGCCCACCGTGGTTCAAATGGCGTATCGGATCTTCGGCGACGATCATATTGTCGTCATCACCGATGGTATCGCCGCCACCGGGTTGCCGGACGGCGTGTACAGTTTCGGCGGCGAGGTATCGGTGGTGACCGGCGGTGTGGGGCGTCTGCGTGACGGCACGATCAACGGCGGCACGTCCACGATGATTCAGGCAGTCAGAAACTTGAAGCGCTGGGGAATTCCGGTGGAAAGCGCCGTCAAAATGGCGTCGTACAATTCTGCCTGCGCTGTCGATGTTCAAGATCATAAAGGTCGCATAGCCATCGGATATGACGCCGATTTATTGGTGGTAAACACAGAGTTAAGCATTGACCGCGTAATGCTGCGCGGTCAGTTTTTGGAAAGTTGCTAAAGTTGGGCAGACCACGGTAAATCCGCCTCAAAACAACACTTACGAAATAATTCGATGTATATTGATCTTGTTTTATCGCGCCGGAAGGTGTATAATATACCTCACAGAAAGGTATATGATATGAAAACTGCGGAGGTGGCTGATGTGCCGAGGAAATTGCGGTTGAGGATTGCCGGGTTTGAATATGTGGTAAACACCGATGAAGACCCGGAATATGTCCGCGCCCTGACCACCCAGCTCAATGAAAAAATAGCCGGGCTGGCGGAGAAAAATCCGCAGCTTTCCACTACAATGGTGGGGATTCTTGCCGCGCTGGAATATTGCGATGAGACAAAAAAAGCCCGGATTGACGCGGAAAATCTGCGCTTGCAGCTGAAGGGCTTTGTGGAAGAAATCGCCCGCGCCCGCATGGAAACCGATGCCGCCCAAAAACGTGCCGCGGCGCTGGCGCGCGAACTAACCGAACTCAACAAAAGCGGGCAAACAAGGTTACCTTAATCAGTGGTGAGACATAGGCAAAAATCCGTGAAACACCTGAAAACACTGAGCATTTCGGCATTTCATGTTTTCACCCACCGGGTGAAAGCTTTGATACTCTGAAAGCCTTGCCACCACTGGTTTTATCGAGGCTTTGAGGAGATTTCGTCACGTATTCAAGTAAAGAGACAGGAGTATTCTAACCATGACGCTGAAATTCAAACGCCTTACGCCTACCGCCGTTCCACCCCGCCGGGCTACCCAAAGCGCCGCCGGGTTTGACCTTGCGGCCGACCTTACCGAACCGGTTGAACTCGCGCCGGGTGAGCGCGCGTTAATCCCCACCGGGCTGGCCGTGGAGCTTCCCGGCAGGGAGTTTGCGGCTTTTGTCTACGCCCGGAGCGGCCTTGCCACGAAACACGGGATTACCCTTTCCAACGGAGTGGGCGTAGTGGACTCCGACTACCGCGGGGAAATTAAGGTAGGTCTGATCAATCTGTCCCAAACCGGCTTTATCGTGAACCACGGCGACCGGATTGCCCAAATGGTGATTGCGCCTGTATGTTTGCCGGAAGCGGCAGAGGTTGACGAACTCGAAGAAACCGCGCGGGGCACGGGCGGTTTCGGTTCAACAGGGTTATGATTCACGGTCTGATTAGAAGGACAACAAAAAGCACCCATCATAAACGGCAGTCGGGTTGTTGCGTTCATCAAAAAAATTTAAAAAAATAATTTTAAAATCATGAAAAAAGAGGTTGACAAATCGGCTCAGCGGGTTTAAAATTGCCGCGGGCGAAACCCAATACGGTTTTTGGTTTGGGGATATGCGTAATGTTCCAGCTAAAGTGGATGTGGAAGCAAATGGGCTGGAAGCGGGTGTTCTGGGTGTGCGCGTTGCTGTGCTCCGCCCTAACAAGCACCGTGAGCTTTATCAACCCGATGCTTTCCAGGACGTTGATTGACGAAATTGTTCTGCCGGGCGATTTTTCCCGGTTGATTCCCACTCTGGCCTCCATGCTGGGCATTCAGATGTTTATATTGTCCCTGCGTTACACCATGCTCATGTTTAACGAAATTTCCTCTCAGGAATTTGTGGGCAGGGTGCGCCGCAGGGTTTATCATGTTTTACAGCACCAGGATCATTTTTTCTACGCCAAGATACGCACCGGCGACTTGATGACCCGCGTCACCGGCGACTTGGACGCCTCACGTCACCTGCTGGGGTGGGTGTATTATAACCTTACAGACTGCGTGGTCACTTTTGCCGCATCGGTAGGGTACCTGTGTACCGTCAACCTGAAACTGACCCTTTTCCTCCTGCCGGTAGCCCCGCTTATTCTGATTATAAGCGTTACATATTCGCGGATCAGCCGTAAGCTTTACCGGGTATTGCGGCAAAAGCTGTCCTCGCTCAACACCGTGGTTCAGGAGAATATAGAAGGGAACCGCGTGGTGAAGGCCTTTGCCCGCGAGCCCTTTGAACAGGAAAAGTTTGAGGAAAAAAACGAGGAATTCCGCCGCCACAACCTACACATCAATATGATGTGGATGAGGTTCTGGCCGTTTTTGGAAACGCTTGCCCAGACCTTGACGGTCATAACCGTGCTGGCAGGTGGTCTTTTAATGATTCACGGTGAAATGACCCCCGGCGACTTGCTGGCTTTTACATCGCTCACATGGGCAATCGCAAATCCTTTGCGCAATATCGGCAATGTTTTGAACGATTTCCAGCGGTGCAGCGCGTCCGCGAGCATGGTAATTGAACTGTTTTATTCCGAACCCACCGTCGCCGACAAGCCGGACGCCAAACCTATCCCGCGACCCGTCCGTGGCGATGTTGAGTTTATAAACGTTTCACTTAACCTGAATGATACGATGATTATTGATGATGTGAGTTTCAAGGCGAAAGCCGGCAGCACACTGGGTATTATGGGGCCGACCGGATCCGGCAAAACCAGCTTACTCTCCTTGCTTGACCGGTTTTACGACCCTACCGGCGGCAGGATTCTGCTGGACGGAGTCGATATTTCAGAGGCTACAATAGGCTCCGTGCGTTCGGCCATCGGCATTGCCATGCAAGAGGTGTTCCTGTTTTCGGACACGGTGGACGGCAACATCGCTTACGGAAGCCCTGACCTGCCCTTTGAGGACGTGAAGGGGTTTGCGGCCGCGGCCAAAGCGGACGGCTTTATCAAAAGAATGCCCGAAGGTTACGATACCATCGTGGGAGAAAGAGGAGTGGGACTCTCGGGCGGTCAGCGGCAGCGAATTTCGCTGGCCCGCGCCCTTGCCGTGCGCCCAGCCGTGCTGATTTTAGATGACACTACCTCTGCGCTGGACATGGAAACCGAGCACTACATACAAAAACAGCTCCGGCATCTGGACTTTGAGTGCACTAAAATCATCGTTGCCCAGCGCACCTCCAGCCTTCAGGACGCCGACAATATTATCGTGCTGGAAGACGGGCACATTTCCGAGCATGGCACCCACGAAGAACTGCTGGCGAAGAAGGGCTATTATTACGGCATCTGGTTGCTGCAAAACGGGAGGTGAATATTTTGGCTCGTAACAAATTTGACATTGATGAAACTCTGGAAGCGCCGTTCAGCCTGAAAAACCTGAAAAATTGCATGATTTATGTAACACGGCGCAAAAACATGCTCATCATCGCGTTCCTTGTCCAGTTCATCAGTTCCGCCGCCTCGCTTTACACGCCGAAACTCATTCAAAAGGCAACGGACGCGGCAATCCCGAACCAGGATGTTTCGCAGCTTTTGTGGCTGTGTGCGGGGCTTTTCGGCTGTGTAGCCGTTTCCGTTGCGGCGTTTACCGTCCGCAGTATTATCATGACACGGGTTTCACAGCAGATTGTCTGCGACATCCGATCGGATCTGTTCGCGCATTTGCAGCGGCTCCCGTTTTCGTACTACGACAGTCGCCCGCACGGCAAAATATTGGTGCGCGTGGTACATTATGTAAACGCCGTATCCGATACGCTCTCCAATGGCGTTCTGAACCTGATTGCCGAGATTTTGAATTTGCTGATTATCGCCGTGTTCATGTTTACCGTAAGCGCGCAGCTGTCGCTGGTGGTGCTGGCAGGTTTACCGGTGCTTGCCATTGCCATGATGATCATCATGCCCCGTCAGCGGCGCGGCTTTCAGCAAATATCTAACAAAAACTCCAATATGAACGCCTTTTTTCAGGAAAGCGTAGAGGGTGTGCGAGTGACGCAGACCTTCAACCGGCAGGAACGAAACGCCGGAATTATGGACACGTTAATCAAAAAAGCCCGCCGCGTCTGGATCCGAACCATGGTAATCAGCAACCTTTCGTGGATGTCGGTGGGCGCGGTGTCCCAGCTTTGTTTTACCTTTGTTTACATAGCCGGGGTTTATTGGCTGGGCGGGCGTGTGGAATTCGGCGTGTTGCTCGCCATGGGTATGTACTCCGCGCGTTTTTGGCAGCCGATTATCAATCTGGCCAATATTTACAACCAGTTTATTAACGCAATTGCCTATCTGGAGCGGATTTTTGAAACCATGAACGAACCGCCTGTGGTTCAAAACCTGCCCGACGCGGCGGATTTGCCAACCGTGACCGGACGCGTAGAGTTCAAAGATGTCTGGTTTGAGTACGAGCCGGGGCAACCGGTTTTGCGCGGCGTGAACTTTGTGGCTCAGCCCGGCGAAAGCATTGCCTTTGTGGGGCCGACCGGCGCGGGTAAAACCACCGTGGTCAACCTGATTTCCCGGTTTTACAACATTGAGCGCGGTCAGGTGTTAATAGACGGCCAGGATATTATGAAGGTTACCTTGCAGTCTTTGCGCAGCCAGATGGGCATTATGCTTCAGGACAGTTTCATCTTTTCAGGCACCGTGGCGGAAAATCTGCGTTACGGCAGGCTAAACGCTACGGACGAGGAAATCATGGAAGCGGCGCGGCAGTTGCAATGCTCGGATTTTATTGAGCGGATGCATAACGGCTATCAGGCTGAAATTAAGGAACGTGGCGGTGGACTTTCGCAGGGGCAGAAGCAACTTTTAAGTTTTGCGCGCACCCTTCTTGCCGACCCCAAAATCCTGATTCTTGATGAAGCGACCTCTTCAATAGACACTGCGACGGAACGTCTGGTGCAGGAGGCGATTCAGACACTTCTCCGCGACCGCACGTCCTTCATTATCGCGCACCGCCTCTCCACCA
>JAISRF010000238.1 GCA_031273775.1 Oscillospiraceae bacterium | reverse complement strand
ATCCCCGTTTGCGATATAAGGCGCTTCCAACCGGTAGCCCTTGCGCTTCATCACCCGAAATTTGAAATCAAGCAACTCGGTCGGAACATTTAGTTCACGGGCAACGCCGAAAAAAGATTTGTCGTCATTGTTCATCAATTCAAGCACGCCATTATCTTCAATAAGCAACTCGGCAGCAAAAAGATTGGCCTCATACTCAGCGGGAATTGTGCTGTCGAACAACTCAAACTCCTGAAACCCTTTCAGCACCGCCAATTCGCTGTGCAAAACAGCATGTCCAAGCTCATGCGCCAACAGAATAAGGCGCATTGATTCGCCAATGCGGGAATTAATGACTATGTTTTTTATCCGCGCGATTGTTATAAAATAAGCTTTCAGCAAATTATCGCAGTCTTTGTAGCGTATCTTTATCCCCAAATACCGGCACAACCGTTCCGGGTCACGGGTTTCGTGCTTTTCAATCAACTGCTTTACAACGGCTGAAATATAATCCATATTAGCCACAGCAAACCATCCTAACCGGACAAGCCGGAATTGAAAATCGAAAATGATTTTGCAACGAAATTCATTTGTTGGAACTTATACATTTAACGCCTTTCGCTTAACCCGCCGTGATTTGGGCGCAAACTTTTCCTTTGCTTCCGCTTTGGATTCAAAGTAAACCTCCATAAGCGACTGAAAAAAGATGACCTTTGCTTCATCCTCCAGTTCACCCCCGGCAAACAGGGCGGCGGCTCTTTCCAAGATCAAGCTTGCTTCCCTTGCGCCCTTGGAACCGAACTCATTTCTAACATTGGCCAAGAATATGTCTTGGTCAATATTTTTTTGCCGGTCAGATTCTTCCTCGTCCATAAGGTAAGTAACAGTTACATTTAGTGCATCAGCTAATTTTTTTAAGTTTTTCGTGTGCGGCATTGTGTTCAACTGTTCGTACGTGTACAGCGAACGCTCCGAAATGCCGGTTTTTTCCGCAAGCTCCGCCTGAGAGAGATTCAAAGCCAACCTTGCGGCCAAGACCTTTTCCCCGAATGTCATAAACGCCCCTCCAAAAACAGTCAAAATTAATTTCGAAAAACTTCCGATTACATGTTGACAAACTTCTTGTCCGGTGCTATAATGCCATTCGCCGGAAGTTTAATTCCGAATATGAGTATAACAGAGAAGCATAGTGCTGTCAAGAGGTAATTGAAAAATGTTTAAAAAAAAGATAGCGCATATTGACATGAACAATTTTTATGCCAGCGTAGAGTGTATGCTGGACAGGTCACTGCGGGATAAAGCGGTCGCGGTTTGCGGCAGCGTGGAGGACAGGCATGGCATTGTGCTGGCGAAGAACTACGCCGCCAAAGCCACAGGGATTAAAACAGGAGAAGCCGTTTGGCAGGCGAAACAGAAATGCCCCAACCTTGTAATCGTTCCGCCGCACTACGAGGACTATATTAAATATTCCCGTTACGCCCGTGAAATTTACGAACGTTACACCGACCGTATTGAACCATATGGAATGGATGAGTGCTGGATTGACCTCACAGGCGGCGAGGGACTGTTTGGCGCGGCGGATAAAGTTTGCAATGAGATTCGCGAAAAAATAAAGTTTGAATTAGGGCTGACTGTTTCCATCGGCTTGTCGTTCAACAAGATTTTTGCCAAACTGGGAAGCGATATGAAAAAGCCGGACGCGCTGACCGTCATTCCCGAAGAAAGCTTTAAAGAAAAGATTTGGAGCTTGCCTGTGGAAGAACTTTTAGGTGTAGGCAGAGCGACCTACAAGGTACTATACGGTTACGGAATCCGTACTATTGGCGATCTGGCGAATGCAGACCCGAAGCAGATTTCCTACAAGCTGAAAAGCTGGGCGTATCAGCTGGTGGCGTGGGCAAATGGACTTGACCATTCGGCGGTGCTGCAAAAGGACGTGGAAATCCCGGTAAAGTCGGTGGGTCACGGAACGACCACCCGTCAAGATATGGAGAACAGCACGGAAGTTTGGCGGCTGATGCTGGAACGTTTGGATGCGGCAATCGACAACATCCGGGAGTGCTTTGGCGCAAACGCCATCCGCAACGCAGTACTGTGCCAGAACATCCATTATTGCGGCGAGTTCGGTTAATACGGCGTTTTTTTCGGGTATCGGCGGCTTATAGTCCGTACCTGATATACCGACCTGCCCGGTACGCAATACACCCCACTGCAAGCTCTCGTTACGCGAAACATATTCATTTACTTTGCATATATAGTCAAGGTCAAACGGCGTTTCGATATCAGATAGCACGAAACGCCATGCGTCCCGCAGATTTAACACGGTTTGTATATCGTCCAGCGTAACTGACCCGACATTAACACCGTCAAGGATGGTTTGTGTTTCCGGAAACGTGACATTGGTATGTGTCAAGTAAACGTTGGCAAGTGATAAACTCCACAAAATAACGTACTGCTCAAATATACTTATGTCAGCGCCAGCTCGTCACGCCGCTCCTTGGTGCGTGTGTACAGTGTGCTGCGGGACACGCCGCAGCGAAACGCCGCCTCCACTCCGGTGATGCCGCCCGATTGCCACAGCGCAAAAATCTCCTCAAAATCCTTTGGAAGATCAGCGGGCTGCTTCCCAAAACGCACCCCTTTCGCTTGGGCGACGGCGATTCCTTCGGCTTGGCGTGTCAGCATATTTTCGCGTTCAATATGGCTCGCGTAACTCAAAATCGCCAGCACCATGTCGGCGATGAAAGTGCCGAGTGTGTCCTTGAACTGGCGGGTATCCAGCACCGGCATATCCAGCACCACGATGTCCACTTTCTTTTTCTTGGTCAGAAGCCGCCACTGTTCGATAATTTCGGCGTAATTTCTGCCAAGTCGGTCAATTGATTTGACCAACAGCACGTCCCCGGATTTCAGCTTGCGAACCATTTTCCGGTATTGTTTGCGGTCAAAATCCTTGCCCGACTGCTTTTCAACATAAATGTTGTTTTGCGGGACGCCATAGGGTTTCAAGGCAAGTAACTGCCGGTCGATGTGCTGATCCCGGCTCGATACTCGAACGTAGGCGAACCAACGCTCCAGCGCGTCTGCCTTCGGCTCGATAATGATTGTTTCCATATGCTTTTGTTTCATGCTGTGCCCTCCGTTTCCCTTTCATTATAAGGGAAAAAGGGAAGGTATGAATGAATATAAAGTGTAAAGCAAAGCGTGCTTTGCTTTACACTTTTTTAGTGCGCCCGGCATTTTTTGTGTTTCGGAGTCATTCCGCGGATTTTAGACTGTCGGGAGTATAACATAGTCTTATAGCTCAAACTAAAGCTGACGTCAATAGTTTGTGCTGTCGTATAGTGCGGCATTGGCGCCATCCGTTTGGCGTATTACGGATGGGGCATCCGGTTCACAGGACGATTTCCCGGTGAGCCGCAGAGGAATCGTAGATGGCCTCCATGATGCGGGAAGTAATGATTGCGTTGTCAATACTGGCGGTGGTGGGCTGGCGATCATGGATGCTGGCGATGAAACTGGCGATTTCGTTTTCGTAATGATTGGTCACAGGGTATTCGGGCTTGATGGTCAGCAGCTCTCCGCCGCGGGAGGTATATTGTGTGAATCCGCCGCCGTATTGCAGGCGGATGCCGCCTTTATCACCCATGAAGTCGATGTACATGGCATCCTCGCCGATGTTCTGCGCCCACGCCCCGTGCACAGTCATGACCGGGCCTGCGGTGCGCACCAGCGCCGTTACCGAATCATCAACGTCGTATACGCCGTCGTAATCGGGCGGACCAGCCCACATGTCCTTGTAGGCGTAGTTTTTCATGTCTCTGCCCAGCCGGCAGAACGCTTCGCCGCTGACCGTCAGGGGAGCAGGATCGCCGCAACAGTACATAACCAGATCTATGAAATGTACTCCCCAGTCAATGAGGGAGCCGCCGCCCGCGATCGCGTTGGTGGTAAAGGCGCCGCCGAGGCCGGGGATCGAGCGGTGGGAGCGGAAGGAGATGTACACGTGGAATATGTCGCCCAGTTCACCCGCGTCGATGCGGTCCTTGATTTTCATGACGCTGGTGTTGAAGCGGTTGCACACGCCGATAGATAAGATGCGACCGGTCTCCTTCTGTGCCTTCTGCATTTCCAGCGCCTCGGCATACGTACGGGCGGCTGGCTTCTCACACAGCACATCCTTGCCCGCGCGCAGAAAATCAATGGCGATCGGGGCATGGACATTATTGGGTGTGCAAATCGACACCGCATCGATATCGTCGCGGTTCAGCAATTCCTTATAATCCGTGGTATACTGCCTTCCGCATTCCTCCGCGGCTTTTTTTGCGCGCTCAGGCAGGATGTCGCAAAGCCAGGCTAACTCCACCCCGTCATGTTTCTTATAAGCGGGAATGTGCGCGGAATTGGCGATAGCTCCGCAACCGATAATGGCGATTTTTACCTTTTTCATGTAATTTCCTCCTAGTTGTTACGCTTGGTAGCGTTTGTAGTTATTAAAAAACTGTAGGGCCATTCTTATGTTGTGCGCGGGGTTTTCTCTCACCTCCCGCTCGTTCGTCAGGAAGCCCTCGTACCCCACGTCGCGCAAAACGCCCAGCCGGGCGCTTTGCCTCCATGCTATCGCGGAAGGGGAGCCGCAACCAATCCGCAGCACACCGTAAGATTTCGTCATGACCATCACTTCCCAAAGATCATTCGCCGGTCAGGCCGGTCGCCTCCACGCCTTCGATAAAACGCCGCTGCAACACCAGATAAATGACCACTAGCGGCGCGATAACCAACACGGTAGCCGCCAGAGTCAAGCCCTCGTTGATCCGACCCAGTCCCGTAGCCGCGGATTCGTGGACGTTGTTGAACAGTTCCACAAACGAATCCAGCTTGATCGGCAGCGTGCGCCAGGATTCCCCCATAAGCAACGCCGTATTGTAGGTTTCGTTCCAGAACCACACAAAGGAAAAGAGCAGCGACACCACAATCGCTGGCGCGCAGATTGGCAGGGCGATGCGCGCAAAAACCGTCAGCCTGCCGGCGCCGTCGATCTGCGCCGCCTCATCGAAAGAAGGGGGATAGCCGGAAAAGAACTGATTGAATACCAGGATGAAGATGGCGCTGTTCACACCCTGGCCAAACGCGGCGGGAACCAGCATTGCCGCGGGACTGTCGATGAAGCCGTAATTGAAAAACTGAAGATACCGCGGGATCAGCGTGATGTTCGCCGGGATCAGGAAGGTCAGCACTATCATGGCCATCCACAGCCGCTTTAGAGGAAACCGGTGACGAGCCAGCGAGTAGCCCGCCAGAGCGCAAGAGAAGGTTTGCAGCACTGTGGCCGCCGCCGTGTAGGCGGTGGTAAATCCCAGCGATTTTCCATAGTCCAGCGCGGCGGCGGCTCGGCTGTAGTTACCGGTGTACAGTCCCGAGGGAATCCATTCGACACCCGGATTTACCAAATCAGCAACGGTCTTGAAAGAGCCGGCCAGCATGTACAGAATCGGGTGCAAAAAAACCACGCCGACGCCAATCATCAGGAAATACAGAAGCAGGCGACCGCCGATACGGCGGTACCGGTGTCTGAGCTGCTGTACGCGGGAGGGAGACAGCCGCGGCATCGTTTTCTCTTTTACCGTCATGTCTTCATCCCCTCCCTTTTCGCTCACGCAGTAGCGCGAACGCAATCAACAGTGTCGCCATGATGAGCAGCAGATAGATCCAGGACATGGCGGCGGAATAACTGAATGCCTTGCCGGTCAGCTGCTTACTGTCCGTGATCAGCCGGTTGACGGCGTTGTCTGCAAAGTTGGAGAGTACAACGATAGTGTACACCGTGTTGAGCAGGATCATGGGACGCAGGAAGGGGAGGTAGATTTTCCACAGCATCTGCCACGCCGAAGCCCCGTCAATTGCCGCTGCCTCGCGCAGCGGCTTGCCGATTTTTTGCAGACCCGCCAGAAACAAAATGATTTGCACCCCGGAAAACCACAGAATCAACGTAATGTTGTCAAAAATGTATATCAGCGGCGCGGACAGTACGCCCGGCAGCGTGCCGACGAAATCGTATATAAGGAAGCTTTCGGGACTGATTACCTGCGCCGCATCGGTTTCAAGCAGTTTGGAGACTACCGGTCCGCTGATAATGATGACGGGGAAGAAGAACACAGCCCGGAAAAAGGCGCGCCCGATGAATTCCCTGTTGAGCAGCAACGCCAGCAACAGCGCCGCCACCACGATCATCGGTGTGGACAGCACCACAAACTTCATGGTTTCCAGCAGTGCGATGGTAAATTTGGTGTCCACCGTCAACGCCTCACGGTACCACTTAAGACCCACGAATACGGACTGTGGATGACCAGGATCCAAGCCCACCTGATGGATGCTCAAAAAAACCGAGTAAAAAAACGGATACATGGTGAAGGCCAGGAATCCGGCGATCCACGGCGCCAAAAACGCGTAGCCGCTGACCGCCTCGCGAATCCGAACCGGTACGGCCCGGAAGGGACGTAGACGCTTCACGCCACCGTCCCCCTTTCCATCCGCGTGCCATCGGTAAACACGGTCGAGGCTCCCGGAATCTCGATACCGTCAACGTTGACCGGAGTGGCGTTGTAATTGACATACACGATCCCATCCGTATAGGTGGTTTTCGAAACGCCCGTTGCGGGGATGTCCCTAGCTGTTATTTCCTGACCCATCACCGGTTTCAGGATGCGGGTCGCGAGACCGTAAGCTCCGGCCATATAGTCCTTCCAGTCGTCCAGCCGCGTGGAGCGGTATCCGGCGGACGCCGTTTTGCGCAGGCTGTAATTGTCCTTGCCGGTCAGCAGGAAGGAGGGGTAACAGTTGTAATCGATCATTTTCAGCAAATCGGCTCCCGAAAAGAAGCTCAGGTTGGCGTACGGGGCAACCAGTTCCATGGAACCCGACAGGACGATTTGCAAGAAGGGAACAGTATCCGTTTGGAACAGATATTGGCTGTTCACCATGGGTGAGGACAGATATGCTCGCGTGTGCAAGTACAAATAATCGGCCGGCCGCACGATGTCCAGTTTTTCCGTTCGCGCCAGTTCCATCGCCGTCTCCGTTACCGCGTCCAGCGCATCCCCGCGCGTTATGCTCTTGCCCTGTAGATATTCGCCGTACAGCCGGTAGCCGATGTCGTCCAGCACGATTCCATACCCGCCGGCAGCCAGCGCGGCGGCCTGTGACCGCAACGCCTCCAGACCGGTCGACGGCTTGAGATACCAGACATCACCGCGGAACACGCCGTCGACGGCGGTTTTTTTGATCGCCGACTGGGACAGGGAGATGCCGATCTCCCGGCGGATGTCAGCCTGCCCGTCCCGAGCCGTCAGCGGTGCCAGCGCCAGGGACAGGCGGCCGCCCTCATCCGCAAGCCGGTTCCGCAGCCCGCCCAGGGCAGACAGGCCACCGTAGACGGTACGTGTGGAGGTTGACGTCTTTTTATATCCGTTCCAGCCGCCCTTCTGCCAGCCTTGCAGAGTCAGCCTGATATTGGCAACGCCGTTTTTCGCCAGCCAGGCGACCGTGTCTTCGATATCCTCAAGGGAAGTGGCCTTGTTGACCGACGTGCCAATGAACTCCTTTTGCGCGTCGGCCACCAGGAAATCAAGCTGTAATGGCAACGTGAGCGGCGCTGTCATGGCCTTCAGCGTCCCCTGCCCGCGCAGAACGTCACGGTAGCTTTTGGCGATACCGACGTAATCCGCATTCTCATCGTGCAAAAAGCGGTAGGTGACGGCAACCTTCAGGGTGTTGGGTGTCTCCTGCACGGTCTGGATGCCCGCGCCTGTTTTATTGAAGGGCTGTTCATAGGTTTGGCGGTAGATGAATTTGAAGTGAGCGCGGTGGTAATTCGTGATCAAACCGGCGGGATCCACACAAAGCCGGGCGTAAGCCCCGCCATCCTCAACCAAGGCGTAGAAAG
>JAISRF010000122.1 GCA_031273775.1 Oscillospiraceae bacterium | reverse complement strand
TTCGGGAAAGCTTCGTATGAATTTCATCCGAATTCTGCCCGGTGACAAGGTGACCGTGGAGATGTCACCTTACGATTTAACCCGCGGGCGTATCACGTGGCGCAGCAAATAAAGGTTAGAATTTAGAGATTCAGTTACTATTAATTGTCAGCTGTCAATTGTCATTGAGCGAAAGGAATGTTCCGCTATGAAAGTCAGACCGTCTGTAAAGCGTATCTGCGAAAAATGTAAAATCATCAAGCGCAAGGGCAAGGTTATGGTGATTTGCGAAAACCCCAAGCATAAACAACGTCAGGGCTAAATTTTTATTCTTTGCCTTAAGGCAACTTCAGAAAGTTGCCTTTACAATTCAACGGAGGTGCATTTATACATGGCGCGTATTGCCGGTGTTGACCTGCCCAATGAAAAACGGGTTGAAATCGGGTTGACTTATATTTTGGGAATCGGGAGGAAAACCTCCAACGTTTTGCTGGAATCCACCGGAATTAATCCGGACACCCGGTGCAAAAATCTTACCGAGGACGAGGTCTCCAAATTAAGGGAATACATTGAAAAGAACCTGACGGTAGAGGGTGACCTCCGCCGCGAGGTGGCGTTTGATGTCAAGCGTCTGGTCGAAGTCGGGTGTTACCGCGGAATCCGGCATCGCAAGGGATTACCCGTGCGCGGTCAGCGTTCCAAGACTAACGCGCGTACCCGCAAGGGGCCGAAAAAGACCATCGCCAACAAGAAAAAATAAATCCGCCACAGGAGGGGTTTTAGAAAAATGGCAACAAAGGGAAAAAAGACCGCCGCAACCACCCGCCGTCGGCGCGAGAAAAAGAATATTGAGCGCGGGGCCGTGCATATTCAGTCTACCTTTAACAATACCATCGTCACCATTACGGACGTGCAAGGGAACGCGCTTTCATGGGCCTCTGCCGGTGAATTGGGCTTTAGGGGTTCCCGGAAATCCACCCCGTTTGCCGCCCAGTCCGCCGCTGAGACCGCCGCGAAAGCCGCCATGGAGCATGGGCTCAAAACCGTGGAGGTTTTTGTGAAGGGTCCCGGTTCCGGTCGTGAAGCCGCCATACGCGCCTTGCAAACCGCCGGGCTGGACGTTACCTTGATTAAAGATGTCACGCCTATTCCACACAACGGCTGTCGGCCGCCGAAACGCAGACGCGTTTAATTGACAATTAATCTGAACGGAGTGAAGATTATGGCAAGATATACCGATGCGGTATGCAAGCTCTGCCGCCGCGAGGGGCAAAAGCTCTTCCTAAAAGGTGAGCGGTGTTATTCCAATAAATGCGGTGTGGTCAAAAGGAGCTACGCGCCCGGTCAGCACGGCCAGGGGCGTAAAAAGGTGTCCGAGTATGGGCTTCAGCTCCGTACCAAACAGCGTGCTCGCCGTTATTACGGCGTGAGTGAGAAGCAGTTCCACCATTATTTTGAAATGGCCGAGCGTAAGCAGGGCGTTACCGGTGAAAACCTGCTCCGTTTGCTTGAAAGCCGCCTAGACAATGTGGTTTACCGTTTTGGCTGGGGTTCGTCCCGCGCCGAAGCGCGCCAGTTGGTGGTACACGGTCATTTTAACGTAAATGGCAAAAAGGTCAATATCCCGTCTTATATTCTCAAGCCGGGCGACGTGATTGCCATAAGGGAAAAAAGCCGCGAAAGCAATAAAATCAAGCTTGTGCTGGAAAATAACGCGTCCCGCCCCATCCCGAAGTGGCTGGATGTCAATCGCCAAACCCTTGAAGGCAAATTTGTAGAGTCGCCGAATCGTGAGGAAATAGATGTTCCCATTGAGGAACACCTCATTGTTGAATTCTACTCCAAATAACCGTACAGTTGGGTTTGCGACAAATTTAGAGGGAGGGTTTTCTTTTGATCGAAATCGAAAAGCCCAGAGTTGAATCTGAAGATTTACAGCCGGACGGCGCTTACGGCCGTTTTGTGATTGAGCCGCTGGAACGCGGTTATGGTACAACGCTTGGAAACAGTCTTCGCCGTGTGCTTTTATCCTCGCTCCCGGGTGTCGCCGTCACCTCCATGAAGGTGGACGGCGTTGTCCATGAGTTCTCCACTCTTAAAGGCGTTAAAGAGGATTTAACCGAAATCGTTCTGAATATCAAGGGTCTTGTCGCCAAGATTCACGGCGATGGTCCCAAAGTGGTTTATATTGAAGCCGAGGGTCCGGTCGAGGTCACCGCCGGCATGATAAAAGCGGACAGCGAGGTCGAGATTTTGAACCCCGACCTGCACATTGCTACACTTTCGGAGGGTGGAACCCTTTATATTGAGTTGACTTTGGACAAAGGCCGCGGCTATGTGCCCAGTGAACGCAACAAGACTGCCCGCGCGCAGATTGGCGTCATTCCACTGGATTCTATTTACACGCCCGTGACACGCGTGAATTATTCCGTTGAGAATACCCGTGTAGGTCAGATTACCGACTATGACAAGTTAACCCTTGAGGTCTGGACCAACGGCACCATTTCCGCGAAAGAAGCAATTTCTCTGGGCGCAAAGGTTCTGACCGAGCACCTTAACCTCTTTATTGACCTTTCCGATGACGCGTTCAGCGGTGAAATAATGGTCGAAAAGGATGAAAAGGGCAAGGAAAAGGTCCTTGAAATGACTATTGAAGAGCTTGATTTGTCCGTTCGAAGCTTCAACTGTCTCAAACGTGCCGGAATCAACACTGTAGAGGATTTAATTAACAAGTCCGAAGATGACATGATGAAAGTTCGGAACTTAGGCCGTAAATCCCTTGAAGAGGTTCAGGAAAAGCTGGAATCTATGGATTTGTCGCTCAAAAGCGAGGATGAGTAGGTTTTTACGGACGCGTTTTATATCTGATTGGCACGAAAAATAAAACCGTGCGGAGCGCACATTCATTTTTTATTTTCAATTTGCGGGTGAACCCCGCGTTAGGAGTTGGCCAGGATATGCCCGGAACAAGAAAACTTGGAAGAACTACCCCTCAGCGCCGCGCCATGCTTCGTCAGCAGGTGACGGTTTTGCTTGAGCACGGCCGTTATGAAACCACCGTTACCCGCGCGAAAGAGGTTCGCTCCCTTGCCGAAAAATATATCACGATAGGCAAGGAAAATAACCTTCACCATTACCGTCAGGCACTGGGATTCATCACCAAGGAAGGTGTCGTCAAGAAGTTGTTTGATGAACTAGGCCCCAAATACGCGGATCGCAATGGCGGGTATGTGCGTATTGTACGGACAGCACCTCGCCGCGGCGATGCCGCTGAAATGGCGATCGTGGAATTGGTGTAAGTGTTCGCTGACGCGGACAATATTTCTACCCTGTGGGGCGGCTGAATGGCCGCCCTGTTTTGCGTCTTTCACTTTGAATGCCTGGCGATATTCGGTAGGTGTCAATCCCGTGTGGCGTTAGAACAGGCGGGTGAAAAATGCATAACACCCACGCTTGTCGCCGAATATACTGTTATATTGGTATATAATAAGTGAGGGGTGCGAAATAATGTGCGGAATTGCGGGATTTTGCGATTATCATAGAGATTTTACTGCAGAACCGGAGTATTGGCAGTCTATTTTAGTGGCTCAACGTATGGCGGTACGACGTAGAGGAGGGGACGGCGCGGGCGAATACCTGTGCGAAAACGCCGGTTTAGCCCACGCGCGGCTTGCTATCCGCGACCCGGCATTGGGCATTCAACCCATGGTGAGGACGGTTGAGGGCGCGGAGTTTGCCGTCTGCTACAACGGCGAAATCTACAACACCGACGAAATACGCCCGGCGCTGGAAAAAGTGGGGTACGGTTTTCAAACCACCTCCGACACTGAGGTTTTGCTATTCGCGTACATTCACTACGGTATTGACTTTGTGAACCGGCTTAACGGGATTTTCGCCTTTGCCATCTGGGATGGACGGAATCGATGCCTGTTTTTGGCTCGGGATCGTTTGGGCGTGAAACCTTTGTTTTACACCCTGCAAAACGAAGCGTTGGTTTTCGGCTCTGAGCCGAAGGCCTTATTTGCGCACCCGCGAATCAAGCCTAAAATCACACTGGAAAGTCTGCGGGAGGTTTTTGCCGTTGGACCCGCCCGCACCTCCGGATGCGGCGTTTTTAGCGGTGTGTTTGAACTCAAGCCCGGAACCACCGCCGTTTTTGACCGGTCGGGGTTTCGCTCAAGCCGCTACTGGGAATTGGAAAGCCGTCCGCACACAAGCGGCTATGAAGAAACGCGCGAGCATGTGTCCTGGTTGGTGCGGGACGCTGTGACCCGCCAGATGGTGTCTGATGTTCCAGTATGCAGTTTCCTTTCCGGCGGGATTGACTCCAGCATTGTGACGGCGGTCGCTTCCGGTTATCTGGCGGAAAAAGGCGGCAGGATGAACACCTTTTCCTTCGATTTCAAGGGCAACGACCGGTATTTTCAATCGAGCAGCTTTCAGCCCCGGCGCGACCGACCCTTTGTGGAGGAAATGCTGGCCGAGTATCCGCTGAATCACAGCTTTCTTGAATGTTCCGAGACGGAATTGGCGGATTTACTCTATGAATCCACCAAGGCCAAGGATTTGCCCGGCATGGCGGACGTGGATGCCTCTTTGCTCTATTTTTGCTCGGTCGTGGGGCAACATAATAAGGTGGTGTTAACCGGCGAATGCGCGGATGAAATATTCGGAGGGTATCCGTGGTTTTACCGCGAAGCTCTGCTGAATACCGATGGGTTTCCGTGGTCTAACGACTACCGGGCGCGCGCCGTTTTATTAAAAGATGAGCTTGTTAATAAACTGAATATGAAAGAATACGCTTATGAAAAATACCGGGAAACACTTGCGGCGGTGCCTCGGTTGGAGGGTGAGGATACGCAAAACGCCCGCCGCCGCGAAATTACGTACCTGAACATCGTGTGGTTCATGCAAACGCTGCTGACCCGCATGGATCGAACCAGCATGTACTCCGGCCTGGAGGCGCGGGTTCCCTTTGCGGATCACCGGATCGCCGAATATTTATGGAATGTACCATGGGAATATAAAATGCAAAACGGCATAGAAAAAAAGCTGCTGAGAGACGCCTGCGCCAATCTGTTGCCGGACGGCATATTGAACCGAAAAAAAAGCCCCTATCCCAAGACATACAACCCCAATTATGAGCGGCTTCTGAAAGAAAAGCTGCTTGCGCTCATCAACGGTAAAACCGCGCCGATTTTGGAGCTGATAGATGAAAAAAAGGCACGCTCCTTTTTGGAGACGCCTTCGGAATACGGTAAGCCATGGTT
>JAISRF010000071.1 GCA_031273775.1 Oscillospiraceae bacterium | reverse complement strand
CCCCAACCATGCTTGTGAACCCGGCTGCCTTCTGAAAATTTTGATAATATTTCGGTCAGATTGGTTTGCTCCCTGCCTATCGCGCCCAATAATTGACACATAGCATATAACGGCTCCTTTCTCTCTTCTTCGCAGCTTGAGACGCCAAATATCTTCACTGCCGAACCCGGTTCTGCGTGAAATCCGGCAGTGAAGATACCTGTCGATTTATCCAATCGCGGCAAAGGCTTCTTCCAAATCAAAAATGATGTCGTCAATATGCTCCGTGCCGATGGAAAGGCGCACCGTGTTCGGCTTGATACCAGATGCCAGCAGCTCTTCGCCCGCAAGCTGGGAATGGGTGGTGGACGCGGGATGGATCACCAGCGATTTCGCGTCTGCCACGTTGGCGAGCTGTGAAAAGAGCCGCAGCGCATCAATGAACTTTTTGGTTTTTGTCTCGTCACCGTCAATTTCAAAGGTGAAAATGGAACCGCCGCCGTTCGGGTAGTATTTCTTGTATAGTGCGTGGCTGGGGTCGTTCTCCAAAGACGGATGGTGGATGGCGGTAATTTCCTTGCGGGTTTTGAGATATTCGAGTACCTTCAATGTGTTGGACACATGCCGCTCCACACGGTAGGACAAGCTTTCCAGTCCTTGAAGGAACAGGAAGATGTTCTGCGGGGAAAGCGCGTAACCCTTGTCGCGCAGGATGTCGGTGCGGGCTTTAGTGATATACGCCGCCGCGCCGAGCACTTCAGCAAACACCAATCCGTGGTAGCTGGGATTGGGGCTGGTGAATTCCGGGAACTTACCGGACGCCCAATCGAATTTGCCGGAATCCACAATCACACCGCCGATGGAAGTGCCGTGACCGCCGATGAACTTGGTGGCCGAATGTACCACAATGTCGGCGCCGTGCTCAAAGGGGCGGAAAAGATAGGGTGTGGCAAAGGTGTTGTCCACGATCAACGGGATTTTATGCTTGTGGGCGATTTCAGCTATCGCCTCAAAATCCACGATGTCAGAATGGGGATTGCCGAAGCTCTCCACAAAAATGGCGCGGGTGTTTTCCAAAATTGCTTTCTCAAAATTCGCCGGGTCAACCGAATCCACAAAAGTGGTGGTGATGCCCTGACGGGGAAAGGTGTTTTTAAACAGGTTATAAGTACCGCCGTATACGCTCTGCTGGGATACGATGTGGTCGCCGGCTTTTAAGATGGTTTCAATCGCCGCCGTCACCGCCGCCGCACCGGAGCTGACAGCTAATGCGCCGATGCCGCCCTCCAGCGCCGCGATTCTCTCTTCAAAGGCGGTCTGGGTGGGATTGTTCAGCCGTGTGTAAATATAGCCGGGAACGCTCAAGCCGAAACGTCCCGCGGCTTCCGCCGTGTCCTTGAATACATAGGAAGATGTTTGGTAAATGGGAACGGCTCTCGCCCCGGTGGCGGAATCGGGTTCCTCCTGTCCGGCGTGGATTTGCAGGGTTTCAAACTTCAGGGTTCTTTCTTTTAATGTACTCATGATTTTTTCTTCTTTCTCCGGCGATAATTTTTTAGCCTGTATCCGCTGCCGGAGCGGAGGCTATTTTGCAGGGTTGCCCCGCGGTATGGATAACCAACATCGCATTCGATCCCGTATGCCGTTTGCGGCGCCTCGATTGTGCGTTGGCGCGTTTTTATTTGATTTTGCCATGTCAATTCTCCTTTCGGACAAATTAAAAAAGGCGCAGTCCGCGTTTTTCACGAACTGTGCCTTTCACAGACGGAAAAATCACGCGGGTTTGGACTTGGAGCTGCACATGGGCATACAATCGCAACAAGACATACGCATCGATGTGCAGGCGCAATTTGCGCCGACAGACACGTTGCAAATAACTGTATTGTTGGTATTGATAAGCTTATTCATGGTTGCTCCTCCTTGTCATACTAATCATATGTTTATAATATGTATAATAGCACGCTTTGTCGCCGTTGTCTAATTCAAAATATCTATTACCTCATATAACTAACATCTATAACGTGAGTATTTTTCGGATTCCTTGCAAGCGGTTCAACGCTTCGGTAAGGGTCGCTTCGGTTTTCGCGAAGTGCAGCCGGATCAGGTGATTAACCGGCTCACGGAAAAAGCTGGAACCGGGCACAGCGCCTACGCCGACCTTCTCCGCCAACCTCTCGCAAAATTCCAAATCGTTGTCGCTCTCGAATTCCGAAATATCCAGCATGACGTAATAAGCGCCCTGAGGCTCGGTGAAAGGCAATCCAATCTGCCGCAAGCCGTCCAAAAACAGATCGCGTTTAGCCGTGTAGGTTTTCAGCAGTCCGTCATAATAGCTTTGGGGAAACCGCAGTCCCACAACCGCCGCTTCCTGCAACGGAGCGGCCGCGCCCACCGTCAGAAAATCGTGTACCTTTCGCGCTACGTCGATGATTTCCGGCGGCGCGATGATGTAGCCCAGCCGCCAGCCGGTGATGGAATAGGTTTTAGAAAGGGATGAACAGGAAATCGTGCGTTCCCGCATCCCCGGCAGGGAGGCGATATAGGTGTGCTTATGCGGCGCGTAGACGATATGCTCATACACCTCGTCGGTGATGACATACGCGTCATGCTTTTTCGCCAGTTCCGCAATCACGGTCAGCTCGTCATGGGTAAACACCTTGCCGGTCGGATTGGACGGATTGCACAGAATCAACGCCTTCGCGCCCTGCTTAAAAGCGGCTTCCAGCTCGTCAGGGTCAAAATCAAACGCGGGAGGACGGAGTGGCACATAAATAGGCTGCGCTCCGCTTAATATCGCATCCGCCCCATAATTTTCATAAAAAGGCGAAAATACCGCCACCTTGTCGCCGGGATTGCAGACCGTCAGCATGGCCGCCATCATCGCTTCGGTGCTGCCGCAGGTGACGACGATTTCTTTGTTCGGGTCAATGGAAAATCCCATCAGCTTCGACTGCTTTTCCGCCAGCGCTTCCCGGAAATTTTGCGCGCCCCATGTGATACTGTATTGGTGGGGCAGCGAAGAAACCTCCGCCAACCGGTCAAGCAGCTCCTTCGGCGGGTCAAAATCCGGAAAGCCTTGCGAAAGATTGACCGCGCCGTATTGCCCTGATATGCGCGTCATGCGCCGAATTACCGAATCGGTAAAACCGGCGGTGCGCGATGATAAATTTTGCATATTCGATATACTCCTCAAATGATTATTATACACCCGGTTTCGGAACGGTTTAGAACCGTTCCCTACAATTCAATCGTCGCGAAGCGAAACCACAACTCTCAACTCTCAACTGTCAACCGTCAACTGTCATATGCCTTCTCCTAACGATTTAGCGACCGTTTCGGTGCGTTGGTCAATCACACGCTTGGCTTTATGCGTACTGCGCTCCAGCGTGCCGTTTGGATGTACGTTCAATATCGCGGGCTTGACTCCGATACGGGCCTTCAGCGCGTTTACGGTAAGCTCGCGGATTTCCGCGTCGGATTTATCTGAAACATTTTCCACGTTTACTTCATACTTGCAGGTGTAATTTTCTTCAAAAACGCGGATGGTGTATTCGTTAGAAATTTGGGGAAGCTCGCGAATGACATACTCAATGTCGGAGGGATAGACGTTGACCGCCGACACGATGAACATATCGTCCTTGCGTCCGTCCACATAAATACGGCCATGTGTGCGCCCGCATTTGCAGGGCGTCAGGTCAATCCGTCCGATGTCGCCGGTGCGGAAGCGGATGATGGGACGGGCTTTTTTACGCAGAGTGGTGAATACCAGCTCGCCGCGCTCTCCGGCGGGTAAAAGCTCGCCGGTGTCCAGATCGACCGTTTCCACGTAGATGTGATCCTCCGCGATATGCAGGCCGTCGTGATACTCGCATTGGGCGGCACAGGCTCCGAAAATGTCGGACAGTCCGTAGAAATCATACAGCTCGGCTCCCCAAATGTCAACAATCGCTTTTCGGGTCGCGTCAATGGAGCCGCCCATTTCGCCCGCCACGAATATTTTTTTGATGGACAGGTCTTTCTTCGGGTCGATTCCGCTTTGCAGCGCCTTTTCTCCCAGCGCGATAATGTAGGACGGGCTGGTCCAGATGGCGGTAGGCTGATAGGTTTTCAGCACGAACAGCAGCCGCTCGGACGGAACAGCGCCCACCCAGATGCACAATGCACCTGTCCTCTGTGCGCCGATAACGTCCGGCCCGCCCACATACAGAGCAAAATTCAACGCGTGGACATAGCGGTCACTCTGCCGAACGCCCGCCTGCCAGAACCAACGCGCCTCGGTTTCCTGAAACTCGTCGAAATCCTGCGCCGTAAAGGGCGAAAGAGTGGGAACGCCGGTGCTGCCACTGGAGGTGCTGACGAAAATGACCTCTTCCTCCGGCACGGCGGCCAGCTCGCCTAAAAAGGAGCCGACCCCTTGGGTATCCCGCTGTGTTTTCTTGTCGATAAACGGAAATTTTGCCAGATCCGCAAGGGTTTTCACGTCGCCTGGACGAACGCCCGCTTCGTCCCATGCGCGTTTGTAGTAGGGGCTGTTTGCATAAGCGTGCGCCAGCTCCTCCTGCAAGCTTTTTAGCTGCAATTCTTCAAGCTTCTCGCGGGAAAGTGTTTCTAATTCTTCATTCCAAAATTTACCTCTTGGCATGGCTGTGATCCTCCTGATATTGTTTTTCAATGTTAAACCGTGCTTGTCGTTTTGTGTAATGCTCAAAATCCTGCGGGCGGGACGGTTCGCGGTTTGTTTTCCATTCGCCGCTTTCGTATTCCTGCAGCGTCCACGCGCCCACATCCACCGCTTCCTTTGCAATCTCCACGGTTTCATCTGTTTTGAAGCCCCATCCTACAGGGCAGGGAGCGAGTACATGAATATACTTTGTACCTTTAATACCCGCCGCTTTTTCGATTTTGCGGATATAGTCGTCCAGATAGCCGATACTGGCGCTGGCGGCGTAATCCACTCCGTTGGCGGCGACAATCGCCAGCATATCCTTTTTGGAACGGCGGCTGCCTTTATGGGGCGTGGTAGTGGTTTTCGCGCCGTAGGGCGTCAGACCGCTTTTTTGAATGCCAGTGTTCATGTAGGCTTCGTTGTCATAGCAGATATACAAAAGGCAACCTCCGAAAACTCTAAAATTCCAAAAATTAATGCTGAAAAGCCGCATGAAATCAAGGCTGGTTTTTCTGAAAACGAGGTTTTCGGGGGTTGCC
>JAISRF010000194.1 GCA_031273775.1 Oscillospiraceae bacterium | reverse complement strand
GGAGTTACGGTCCGTACCGGCAAAGCGAACGCAGGGAAATCTACCATTGCTTCGCGAAAAAATTAGTGGAGCATGGTTTGGCTTACCCTTGTTTTTGTACGGAGGAAGAGTTAAGAAGCTTGCGCGAACGGCAGGAATCCCAAAAGCTCACCCCGGGATATTACGGCGAATTTGCCCTTTGCCGCAATCTTCAGGCGGAGGAAGCAATCGGCAAAATAAACGCCGGGTCACCTTATGTGGTACGTCTCCGTTCCCCCGGACGACTGGAGAAAAAGGTGATTTTTGAAGACGGCATAAAGGGCAAAATCGAAATGCCGGAAAACACGGCGGACATTGTGCTCCTTAAAACTGACGGCATTCCCACCTACCATTTTGCCCACGCCGTGGATGATCACCTGATGAGAACCACACACGTGATCCGCGGGGACGAGTGGATTTCCTCCGTGCCGGTGCATTTACAGCTGTTTTCGGTGCTGGGCTTCAAGTCTCCGAAATACGCGCATATTTCCCCGCTGATGAAAGAGGAAAACGACGGTATTCAGTCCGATTCCAAACCGGGCGGTTCGAGAGAACAGAAAACGCGTCCGAACTCGCATTCAGCCGCCGGAGTAAAAAAACGCAAGCTTTCAAAGCGCAAAGACCCGGAAGCCGCTGTAAAATATTACGCCGAGCAGGGGTTTTCGGCCGAAACCGTGACAGAATATTTGTTAACGGTAGCCAATTCCGGCTTTGAGGATTGGCGGCGGCAAAACCCGCTTGAACCGCTGGAAAATTACCCGTTCGCCCTGAAAAAGATGAGCGTTTCCGGTGCGCTGTTTGATTTGGACAAACTGAATGACGTTGGCAAAACCGTAATTTCCCGCAGGTCGGCTCAGGAAGTGACCGCCGGTGTGTTGGCGTGGGCAAACCAATATGACCCTGAATTTTTCGCTCTCTTAGACCGTGACAGGGAGTATGCGCAAAGCATTTTCGCCATTGACCGCGGTGGCGCGAAACCCCGGAAAGATTTGGCGAAATACAGCGATTCAAGGCAGTTTTCAGCGTATTTCTTCGATGAACTGTGGGGCGGAGAATATGACTGGGATGAAAAAATAAGCCGGGAGAAACGGGCGGACATTCTGCGAAAATACACGGAAATTTATAACCCGGAGGACAACAGGGAAGCGTGGTTCGCAAAAATAAAGGAGCTCTGCCCACAACTTGGTTTTTGCCCTGACGTAAAGCAATACAAAGAAAACCCGGAAGGGTTTGCAGGGCACGTAGGAGACCTGACTACAGTCATTCGCGTGGCGGTGACCGGGCGGCGGAATACGCCGGATTTATGTGAAATCATGCGTCTTTTGGGAAAAGATAGGGTTAATATACGCCTGGCGAAAGCGCAAAACCCGTATGGGCAAGTTTCGTGCCCTATCACCGCGCCTGCCAAGGTCAATAAATGTAAACAATTGAGAATTGAGAGTTGAGAATAATGGAAGAAATCAAACGGGAATACGAGAATTTTATTCACGAATTTATTAATCAAGACTTGGCTGAAGGCGTTTATGATCACGTTCAAACCCGATTTCCGCCGGAGCCAAACGGTTATTTGCACATCGGCCACGCCAAGGCCATTTGCATTGATTTCGGTACGGCGCTCAAATACGGCGGCGCTTGCAACCTGCGCTTTGACGATACCAACCCCGTCAAGGAGGACGTGGAGTATGTAGATGCCATTATGCGGGATATCCGCTGGCTGGGTTTTGAGTACGCCAACGTGTATTATGCTTCCGATTATTTCGATTTTCTGTACGACTGCGCCCTGCAATTAATCCGAGACGGCAAGGCGTATGTTTGCGACCTTTCCGCAGATGAAATCCGCGAAACGCGAGGAACACTCACACAGCCGGGTCAAAACAGCCCTTACCGCGAGCGGAGCGCGGAGGAAAATCTTGACCTGTTTGCCCGCATGACCGCCGGGAAATTTGAAAACGGGGCGCGGGTTCTGCGCGCAAAAATCGACATGTCGTCCCCAAATATCAATATGCGCGACCCCGTGATATACCGCATTGTCCACGCCGCCCACCACCGCACGGGGGACAAGTGGTGTGTGTACCCGATGTACGATTTCACCCACCCGCTGTCCGACGCGCGGGAGGGCGTGACCCATTCGCTGTGTTCGCTGGAATTTGAGAACAACCGACCGCTTTACAACTGGTTTTTGCGGGAACTTAATATTAAAAATCCGCCCCGTCAGATTGAGTTCGCGCGTATGAACGTCACCCATACGCTCACCTCAAAGCGTAAATGTCTGCGGTTGGTAGAGGACGGGATTGTGGGCGGCTGGGACGACCCGCGGATGGCGACTCTGTGCGGGCTCAGGCGCCGGGGTTATCCGCCGGAAGCAATCCGCGATTTCTGTGAAAAAATCGGCGTTTCCAAAGCGTTTTCGGTCATTGATTACAGCCTCTTGGAGGCTTGCGTCCGGGACAATCTGAACCAAAACGCGCCCCGCGCCATGGCGGTTTTGCGCCCCATAAAACTGATTGTGGACAATTACCCGGAAGACCAAACCGAAGAAATCACGGTGGAGGTTAATCCCAACCGCCCCGGGGACGGAATGCGCAAAACCATCTTTTCCCGGGAAATTTTTATTGAGACGGACGATTATTCCGAAAACCCGCCCAAGGGCTATTTCCGCCTGACCCCGGGGCTGGAAGTGCGTTTGAAAGGCGCGTACATTGTAAAATGCACGGGCGCGGACAAAGATGAAAACGGTCAGATTTTGGCGGTTCACTGTGCATATGACCCGGCAACCACAGGCGGAAATACCCCGGATGGCCGCAAGGTGAAAGGAACCATCCACTGGGTGTCCGCGCAAAACGCCGCGGATTGTGAAATACGGCTTTACAGCAGGCTGTTTTTAACGGAAAACCCTTCCGGGGAGGAGGCAGAAGAGGATTTTACCGTTAATTTGAACCCCGATTCCTTAGCGGTTTTGACTGGCTGCAAAATAGAAAGGCAGTTGCTCACAGCCAAAGCGGGTGATACCTTCCAGTTCATGCGGCAGGGGTATTTCTGTGCCGACCCGGACAGCACGGGCGAGCGGTTGGTATTTAACCAAACGGTGGCGTTAAAGGATTCGTTCGCGGCAAAGAAGTAAGAGTCAAAGGAGTAAATTCATGGTTATTTCACTCTCGGATTTGTCAAAGTCATACGGAAAATTGCAGGCGCTCTCCAACCTCTGTCTGGACATAGAAAAGGGCGAGGTGTTCGGTTTGCTCGGGCCAAACGGTTCGGGCAAAACCACCGCCATCAACTGTATTCTGTCGCTGTTGAATTTCGACGAGGGTGAGATCCGGCTGTTTGGCGAAAAAATGTCGCCGTCCCGTTATGACCTGAAAAAACGCATCGGTGTAGTGCCGCAGCACGTGGCTGTGTTCAACGAGTTGAA
>JAISRF010000167.1 GCA_031273775.1 Oscillospiraceae bacterium | reverse complement strand
AAGAAGCCGCAATCGTCCACGGCATCGTGAATGTTGACAATCATAGTCCAAATCCCGCCGCCCTTAAAGGTATCGGGAGATTGTGTGATTAGCTGCCAAATCTCGGCTAATTTGTCGTTATAAGAGTAAGGTGCATTTGCAGTCTGCCCTCCGGCGGGGATTGCCTGTATTGCGCGACAGGCGGCGCGAACCGCCCCGCCTGTCTGCGGTTTATTGCATAGCAAAAATTATTTCATAAGCCGAAATTTTCTTTATTTCGTTATTTGATAAACCAAAGCCAAACGGGTCAAAACCGAGATTTACCACAACACCCTTGCCGTTATACTTGTATATGAACTGTGAAAAAGCCGATTTTCCGTAAGACGTGGGCAATTTGTATTCCGTATCGAAAGCAAGGGAATTATACAGCTTACCATCGTCCGATATTTGTTTTATCTTATCGAAGATTTTTTCAAACCATGCTTGAACATTTTCCGAAACGCCGCCTGCTTCGTCAATTTGAATGTAAACCGTTCCTTCGTTTGAAATACAGCCCCAAATCTCATAATTAGCGAAACCGTTTGGCTGAATATCGTCCTCTGACAATCCGAACAATGCCAAAAATTCTTCTTTTGTCATGTTTGGCGAATTATTTGACGTGGTGCTTTCAGTCGGCGTTTCAGAAGATGTGCCGCCGTTCCATTGCGGGGCTGTCGTGGAACTTTCGCCGCTTGTCGTAGGAGTGCTGTTGCTTTCCTCGTTTTCACCGCAAGCGGCAAGGGAAAACAGCAAAGCAACCACCAATAATGCTGTAAAGATTTTCTTCATAACTGCCTCCTGTCCACATAGGCGGGACGGCGCAAACCGCCCCGCCTGTTATGCTTAAATTACTTCTTCACAATGCTGAATTGAATTTGTATTGTGCTTCCGAGCGTTGTGACATCTACCGATTCGGCATAGTCAAAGGCAACCACATAGTAAACTGACGAGTTGCCCTTTTTCTTAACAGTCGCGCCAACACTTTCGTAATAGTCCGTTAGTTTTTCAAGGTCGCCCGCACTATCAGTGTTATTTGTCAAAATAGCGAGAGTGTATTTCCAACCGTCGAAAGGATACTTCTGAATATTGCAATAGGACAATTCCCCGATAGCGTAAAGTATCTCCTCCGGGATTTCAGCGATTACCGCTTCTTTTTCGCTCTCGTCAGTCCAAGACAATGCGTTGACTTTGTCTTTGGATATTGCATAAATTTCATTGGTGTCTGCGTTGTTGTTTGCACCCTGCGAAGTGCCGGGGGTGTTGCTGTTGCCGCCTGTTGAGCCTGTGCCGCCGTTGTCGCCCGTCCCGCAAGCGGTGAGCAGGGAAAGTGCCAGTACGAATACCAGCGCGAGTGTGATTGCCTTTTTCATAGTCGTGTTCCTCCAAAAATTTTTATTTGCCTGTGCGCGACAGGCGGCGCTTGTTTTCCGGACACCTCCGGCTTGGGGTGTTGCATGTGGAAACACAACAGGCGGTGTGTTTTGTGTTATTCGCCTACGGCGGGCGTTTTTCAAACTCTTTCATTGAGCAAGCTCTCCGTTAAATCCGTATAAACGCGAAAAGGCGGTTGCCCCAAACAAAGCCGGGGCAACCGCCGTAACGTGTAAGTGTTCAATTTTTGGGCGCAACAAATGAGCGGAATTATCCGCTTGCTTGCGTGAGCCGTGAGCCGTTCAAATTATATGTGTTGATTCCCATTTGCCAAGCCCCTTTGTGTGAATTTTGCGAGGTTTTTAAGCGTGGTAAACCACTTGCCCCGTTGCCAAAACGTGCTTTGCAAAGCCGCTTGGATCGTGGGCAGTGTCCAGTAAGTGGGGTTCAATATCCCAACTCAAATCATAGGCGATGTTCCAAAGCCGAGCGTTCGTTTTTCGCCAATCACCCGAAAAGCCGTTGAACAAAACACCGATGTCAATATCGCTGTCTTCGTTCGGCGTTCCGTTGATATACGAGCCAAAAAGAATAACGGCGGCAGGGTCAAACTCCCTGCTTACAGCTTCGGCATAGCGTGTATCCGTGTTTACAACTGTGCTTTTATCCAACATAGCAATTCCTCCGTTCCGGCGATAAGGGTATCGCAGATTTCAGCGGACAATTCCGCCGCGATTTTTTCTTTGTATTCGGGATACCGCGCCTCGATGTTCAGCGGATTCAGTTCTTTGATAAAGGCTTGCTGTTCCTGTGACATTTTCTCAAACAGGCCGGCGCGGTCAGCTAATTTCAAGAGGTGATGAATCTTCGGCGGGATTTCACCCTCGGCGCAGCTTTTGGCAATTACAGCTTTCAATGCCTTTTCGATTACTTGATGGCACATAAAGCCGACATACAAGTATCTGCCCGTTTTCTGCATAGCCTTTGCGGTTTCAATATCATAGTCGGACAACCCCAACCAGTAAGCGGTTTTATCGTTCAAGGAAAATCCCCCCTTTCGCATATCATATCCACGCTCCCAGCGCGAGGACATAAAAATACGTAGATATTATAGCACCAAATCGCTAAAAATGCAAGCAAAATTTTTTGCCCGTGAATTGCAAGACTAAATTCCAACTAAACCCACGAGTTCTGGAATTTACTTTTTCAATTTACTGCACACCGGTTCTTTGAAAAATTCCGTTTTGGCTATTGCACAAGAGAGAAATTTGTGTTATACTGAGCAGACCAAAAGCGCATTTAAATTATACGCTTTTCCCCATCTGATGTAAAGCAAACGGGTGAGATTTTAGCGGTTATCCTCACCGCCGGGAGGGTAAATATTACTTGTGGCTGTCTTTAAACCCTTGATATGACTGGATGTGTTGAAAAATCCTATTGTACCATTCGCTCCAGAGCGCTACGGGCAGATTTGACAAGACAGAGGTTTTGCGGTATGCTAACAGTAAGATGGACTTTATTTTTTGGGAGGATTATATGAAACAGGACAAACTCAGAACTATGGTGCTTTCCGCTATGTTGGTCGCGCTTTCCTTTGTTATTGCGGGGTTTGGCTTTAGCCTTCCGCTTCCCCCGCCCTTTTCCGCAACGCTTCTGTCACACGTCCCCACCATGATCGCTTGCTTTGTCAGCCCCTATGCCGTGATTGCCACCGCGTTCGGATCTACCTTTGGCTTTCTGATTAAATTCGGGTTTGGCAGCCCCAGCGCGTGGATTATTGCGGCGCGGGCGCTCTCACACATTGTTTTCGGGCTGTTTTTGTACTTTGGGCTTAAAAAGGGCTTTAATCAATACGCGGCTTTCGGCTGTGCCGCGCCGATACACGCTTTGCTGGAGGGAATACTGGTCGCGGGAATGTCCCCGCTGTTGGGCGTACCATTCTCGGGCGGTTTTATTCAGGCCGTTTTGTATGTTACGGTTGTCGGCACGCTGATTCACCACACCGTGGATTCCGCCGTAACCATAGCCGCCGCGCGGGCTCTCACCGCGGCGAAACTTATTAAGCCGCTCCCGGAAAAGAAAACAGCACCGCCGGATCCCGCATCTTCAACCATATGATTTACGATATCTCCGCCGATTTGCTTTCCGCCCCCGTGTATGAGGACGACCCCGCGCCGGAGCTTGAACACTTAAAAAGCATGAAAACCGGAGACCCGTACAACCTGACCCGGCTGATAATTTCCAGCCACGCGGGTACGCATATTGATTCGCCGTTGCATTTTTTGGAGCGGGGCGCGGATATTTCACGTCTGCCGCTGGAACTGTTTATCGGCGATTGCCGGGTAGCCGCCGTGTACGAACCGCTCCTGACCGGCGCGGATATCGACGCCCTGCCGCTTGACGGCGTGGAGCGCCTTATCATCAAAGGATTCGGAAAAGCCGCGCTGACCAGAAGCGCGGCCTTTGCCATTGCCGGCACGGACATAAAGCTGGTGGGAATTGATGCGCAGACCATCGGCGCGGCCGGCGAAGAAGCCGAGGTTCACCGTGAGCTTTTGGGTGCGGGAATTTGCGTTCTGGAAGGGGTTAACCTGTCCGGTGTGCAGTCCGGGGACTACTTTTTGTTCTGTCCGCCTGTAAAGGTTGTGGGCGCGGAGGGCGCGCCCTGCCGTGCGATTTTGCTGAAGGATTAACATTTAGAATAGGCTGCCCTGTATAAAACGGGCGCGGCGGAGCAAGCTATTTAAGGGCAATCTCCGAAATTATATTCTATAGAGTAAAATAAATATTTGGCAATTGTCTTGTAAATTTACCGAAAATAATAAGACTTTCACCCAAACGAGTTTAAGCAAAGCCAGTAGAATATTAACAAACCGCACTGTGTTAAATATTTAACAAAAATAAGGGAGGTACTCTTAAATTGAAACCGAATCAAAACACCGGCGGCAAAAGGTTCCTGGAATCGGAGCCTTTAAAGAAAAGAGCGATGGAATTGAAAAACCCGCCTTCAAAAAGCGATCCTTCCGGCAGTTACACCGGTGTGCCGCTGAACCGACATGAAAAACCTGTGCAGGACGCGGATGACCTTTGAGCAATTATGAATTAATCATGAAAGGTGGAACGAAAATGGCGGAGAAAACGAAAACCGAAAACGAGAACCCCGAATCAAGTGTAAGCGTCGCGGAGGAAATCGACGGGTTGGTAGGGCGCGCACAGCAAGCGTTGGAGGAGTACATGGCTCTCGGACAGGAAGAGGTGGATCGCATTGTCCACGCCATGTCCCTCGCAGGATTGGAAAATCACATGCGGCTGGCAAAGTTAGCCGTGGAGGAAACCGGGCGCGGCATTTATGAGGACAAAATCATCAAAAACATGTTTGCCACCGAATATATCTGGCACTCTATCAAGCACCTGAAAACCGTCGGGGTTTTAGAACAAAACGAGCTGGAGGGTTATGTGGAGATTGCCGAGCCGGTGGGCGTGGTTGCGGGCGTTACCCCGGTGACCAACCCGACTTCCACCACCATGTTCAAGTCGTTGATTTGCGCGAAAGCGCGCAATCCAATCATCTTCGGGTTTCATCCCTCGGCGCAGAGGTGTTCGGCGGAATCGGCGAGGGTGCTGCTGGAAGCCGCCGTCCGGGCGGGCGCGCCCAAATTCGTTGTACAGTGGATTGAAACGCCCTCCGTAGAGGCGACTTCGGCGCTGATGAACCACCCAGGCGTGTCGCTGATTCTGGCGACCGGCGGCACCGGCATGGTTACCTCGGCATACTCGGCGGGAAAGCCGGCGCTTGGCGTGGGACCCGGCAATGTGCCCTGTTACATTGAAAAAAGCGCCGATTTAGAGCGCGCCTGTACCGATTTAATGCTGTCGAAAACCTTTGACAACGGCATGATTTGCGCCAGCGAGCAGGCCGTGATTGTAGACCGTGAATTGGCCGCCGATTTTGAAGCTTTCATGACTAAAAACCGGTGCCGCTTTTTAAATCCGGAGGAAACGGCAAAGGTTTCGGAAATCTGCATCAACACGCAAAAATGCGCCGTCAACGGAAATATCGTCGGAAAGAGCGCGAACTTCATCGCCCAAATGGCCGGGATTGACGTGCCGGAAAACACCAAAATCCTCATCGCGCCGCTGGAGAGAGTGGGAAACGAAACCCCTCTTTCCCGCGAAAAACTCTCCCCCGTTCTGGCTTATTACGTGGTGGATTCTGTCGATGAAGGTTTCCGCCTTGCGCAGGAGACCTTGACCTTAGGCGGGTTAGGGCATTCGGCGGTCATTCACAGCCGGGACGAGAAAATGATCGCCGGTTACGGCAAAGCCATGCGCGTGGGGCGGTGCATTGCCAACTCGCCCTCGTCCCAGGGGGCAATCGGCGATATTTACAACACCAATACACCCTCGCTGACCTTAGGCTGCGGTTCCTACGGGCACAATTCCACCACCGCTAACGTTTCCACGGTCAACTTAATCAACAAAAAGCGGCTTGCGCATAGGAAAGTGAATATGCAGTGGTTCAAAATCCCGCCGAAGATTTATTTTGAAGAAGGTTCCATTCAATATTTGCAGAAAATGCGGGATATTTCGCGGGCGTTTATCGTGACCGACCCCACCATGGTGAAGCTGGGGTATGTGGAAAAGGCGTTGTATTACCTGCGGAAACGCGAGAAAGCAGTACACAGTGAAATTTTTTCCGATGTGGAGCCCGATCCAGATATCGAAGCGATTATGAGAGGCGTCAAGGCTATGGAATTTTTCGGGCCCGATGTGATTATCGCGCTGGGCGGCGGGAGCGCCATTGATGCCGCTAAAGGCATGTGGCTGTTTTACGAGCACCCGGAAACCGATTTCGACGGGCTGAAGATTAAGTTTATGGACATCCGCAAACGGGCGTACAGCCTGCCGCGTTTGGGGCAGAAAGCGAAGTTTGTCGCCGTGCCCACCACCAGCGGCACCGGCAGCGAAGTCACCAGCTTTTCCGTCATCACGGATCGGAAAAACGGCAATATCAAGTATCCGCTGGCGGACTATTCGCTCACCCCGGACGTGGCGATTATTGACCCGCAGTTTGTGGCGACCATGCCCAAAAGCATCACGGCGGATACCGGAATGGATGTGCTCACCCACGCGATTGAGGCCTACGTTTCCGTCATGGCCAGCGACTACACTGACGGCTTGGCCTTGCAGGCGGTGAGCCTGGTTCACGAATATTTGCCGCGGTCTTACCGAAACGGAGGGTTGGACAAATTGGCGCGGGAGAAAATGCACAATGCCTCCTGCATTGCGGGCATGGCGTTCACCAACGCGTTCTTGGGGCTTAACCATTCCATGGCGCACAAACTGGGCGGCGAATTCCACATCCCCCACGGGCGGGCAAACGCCGTTTTGCTGCCTTATATAATTGAGTACAATTCGCAAGCCCCCACAAAGTTTGCAACCTTCCCGAAGTACGAGCGGTTCACAGCGGCCGAAAAATACGCCAAGCTAGCGCGGTTCCTGGGGCTGACCGGGAACGGGGAAAGGGATCTTGTGAGGGCGCTGGTCGAGGAAATCCGCCGGCTTTTGGCGGTGCTTGACATGCCGAAAAGCATCCGGGAGTGCGGCGTGGACGAAAAAGAGTTTACAAAGACGCTACCGCAGCTTTCAGAAAACGCCCACGCCGACCAATGTACCAACGCCAACCCACGTTACCCGCTGATTTCGGAGATTGAGGAGATTTACAAAATGGCGTTTTAGCCGTTGACAGTTGACAATTCAATTCCAATTAGCCACCCACTTTTTAGACATATTTTAAATATATTTTATATTTTTTTTAGTTTGTTAAAAAGAAAATAAGGTTAAAATATATTCGGATATGTGATATATTGAACATGTGTTATGCGCCGTGGGGGGTTATTATGTCTGTTAAAAGTTTATCCATTCGAATTGATAATGAGTTGCTTGATAAAATCCATGTGGTTTCCGACTATGAAGATCGCTCCGCGAATGGTCAGATTATAGCTCTGATTAAAAAGTGCGTAGAGGAATACGAAGCCAAACACGGCAAAATCAAGTTGTGACGTCGTAGGTGGCCACCGGAACCCCGGTTTCGAGCGCGTTTCGGTGGTTGCCTGTAACAAAAGCTACCTTTTTCTCATAATCTGTGAAAAAGGAGTTTGAAGAAAATGGCCACAATTAAAGTGTTCAACAATGATGAAGACCGCATGGAAACCTATTACCGCGAGGAATGGGAGGCCATGCCGTACAACACCGGAAACACGCTTCTGGTGCGGGAATTCAGGGGGTCAAGCCGGAGTAGCCTGTTGTGGACGACCAAGCGCGCCATGCAGTCCTGGAACAGTTTCCGCAAGCTTTGGGGCAGTTCCATTTACGTTGGCTACGCGTTCAAGCGCCCGTATGAGGGCGGGCACAGCCCACAGTCGCAGCATTACGCCGGCGTGTCGTTTGATGTGGCGCAGAATTTGAACAATACCCAACGCGCAAGTATGCGGAGCCTGGCAGTGAATTCCGGGCTTTGGACATACGTTGAACCGGTTTCCATCAGCCCGACGTGGGTGCATTTTGACAAGCGGTTCGGGACGCCTGCCTGTTCCGCGGGGTACCCGGTTGTCAAATCCGGAAGCGTGAGTACATATGTGCTCATTTGTCAGGATTGCCTGAACTTTTTGGGTTATTCCACCGGCGGGATAGACGGCATATTCGGCAATGGTACGACCAACGCGGTCAAGGCGTACCAAAGGAGCCGAGGGCTAGCCGCCGATGGTATTGTTGGCTGTGCCACATGGACGGCACTGACCAACGACGCAGTGGGAGACGATCCGGTGGCGGGGTACGGCGAGCCGTCGGATTGAAGCGCTCTGCGGAGCGCGGTTGACAGTTGACAAACAACCGGCAGTCTTTCGCGGGGCATGTCTCAATTTACTTGAAATCGCCCCACCTTTTTGGCTGATTTTTCGTTAACATAATTGTGTTGAAAACTCTGTTGAAAATGTTGAGAACGGCTTTAATTCGCGGATTTTTCTTTTTAGAGTGGTCATAATTTTGCATTATGGTCACGGATTATGTAAAGCTGGCAAAGAAAAAAACACCCCCATGTCAAGTCATAAAAAATCTAACGCTTCGCGTTTCCCGGTATGTTTAAAATCAACCAACATTCACGTTGGTGTAATAATGCCGCAGTATCCACCGGTAATCGTAGCCCTGTCTGGCGTATACGTCGGCTCCCTGCTGGCTGAGACCCACCCCGTGTCCGTAGCCCTTGCAGGAAAATACAAAGGCATCCCTGGCGGGGGAATAAGCAATGGTGAAGGCGTGGGAGCGGAGCGTGTTGCTCCCCACGCGGGCAGAGGAAAAAAGCGTGTCGCGAATCCGCAGACCCAGCACTTCTTTTGCCCCGCCTATGACCACATTTTTGGCGTAAAGATTGTTCGCGTCATATTGCGGCCGGAACCACAACGTGCGGTCTAAGCCCGACAATTCCACCTGGTAAGTTTCACGCACCCAATTGGCCGTGTCCGCGGCGGAGAATGTCTGTTCGCTGGCAAACCCGGGTACGCTTTGCACGGGATCATCCACGCTTTTCAGGTAAGGGTAATAGCCGCCGCCTTCCCATACCTCTCCGCCGTCTGCGGTTTTGCCCGCCGACATGTCACAGTAATTGGCGTTGATTAGCTTGCCGTTTTGGGTAATGGTCTGACCAAGCACAGCCTCGGTGGCGGCGATTGCTTTTGATGAGGCGGCTATCATAGGCGCGGAAGGCACAGCGCCGTTGTGGGCGTTGTAGTACAGGAAAAGGGTGTACGCCGCGACTGCCTGCGCTTTCATGGATTCCGGCTGAAAGCGGTTCCCCACCTCCGCCTCTACGGCCATGGCGACCAAACTGGCGGCGTCACCCTCTACCACTGCGCCGGTGAGACTGTTTTTAATCTTGAAGGTAATGCCTAATTTGCCTGCGGGCGGGGGCGCGACCGGTTCGGGCGCCGTTGTGACCGGAGGGGCGGAGCCGGCAGCGGTTGATTTTGACGCTGCGCTATCAGCGGCGGATGTTTTGGACGATCGGGCGCCGGGGGCGCTTGGCGCGGAAGAGGCGGAGGTCAAAGCGACCGGCTCAGCCGCGGGAACCTCAGGCGGCACTTCCGCCGGGGGAAGCGCTGAATCGGCACGTTCGGTAATCTGAATCAAATCATAATCGCCTTTACCGGCGGCCAGAAACCGAGCTGTGAAGCCGTCAATCAAAGTTTGAACATCGGCTTTGGCAGGCGGCGTAATCCCGTTTTGACTGTAATACGCGGCGGGATAGACGGCGTTGGAATTGGAACCCGCATTTTGTGTATTGACCTCAACGCTCTCAAAGGGGCGAACCTTGCGCGCAATTACGGAAAGACGCAGTTTGGCGTTTTGAGAATACGTGGTAATCAGAGTAAGAAATTCATCCTCGGAATTGACCTCTACGTCGGTGGAAATGACCGAACGGGCAAAGGCACCCGTTAAAAAAAGCTAACGGTTTCCGTGTCTGAAAAAGAGGTTTGGGCGGGGTCAAAAGATTCCAACGGGTCAATACCGGTGGGCCGGTCACCGTCCGTCAGCGTCACGGCGATAATTTTATACACAGCCGAGCCGGATGCCGGGATATCAAAAAATACCAGCGGATGCCGGCGGTAAAAATCCAAAATCAAATATTGTTCAAGACCGGAAAACAGCGCGGGGCTGGCGGTAACGGGCATGTTGGCGGACGCTCCGGAGTAGTCCGCGGGCACATACGCCGCGCCGCCAAAAGCGCGTGAACCGGTGAACAGGTGGTTTTGGTAAAACCCTTCACTCCGGGATGCGGAAAGGGTTACGGGGAAGTCAATGGTTGTACCGTCTACGGTCAGCCATCCGGCGTAATCGGGGTTTTTTGCAAGAAGCGCCTCGTGGCCGCCTTCGCGGTAAGTTTTGCGCAGGGCGTCATATTGATTTGTGCCAGCGCGGGGCAGATAGACAACCAGAAATAATACAAGCGCCGCCAAAACCGCCAGACCGACCAAAACGCCGATGACAAGCGGAACCCTACGGCGGGGAGGGGGCGGCAGTTCCTCAAATAAATCATCAAACAGATCGTCCATCCTGTCGCCGTTTAAACCCGGACGGCGTTCCCAAAGCGCCTGTTTGGGGGCAAGAGCGGCTTGATCTCCGCCGTTCTTTTCCGAGAGCTCGGCCAGAGCGGCGCGCGCGGGGGAAATGGGTTTTGGCGGTGTGAAGGAATCGGGTGAAACCGGCGTATATGTAACAGGGGAGAGCGGATATTTTTTTCTGAGCCACGGCACGGCGTATGATTCCAAAGTGCGGCTTAAAAACTCCGGGTCACCGGACAGCAGCAAAATGGCTTGACCATCGCTTTCCAACGCACAGCCTTGCACTTTCCCTTCCAGCACAAAGGGAAACGAACCCTGCGGCAAAAGTTCCCCGACCGCCGGCAGAGAAAGCGGAATCTCCACCGCGTTGGATACGGTGGCAAGCAGACCCGCGTTACCGGACAGTTCGCCCGCCACCACCACCGCGTCACTCCGCTCAACGGCCCAGGACAGCGCCCGGAGCAGACTTTTCCGGCTGTCGGTCAGGGTGATGGCGGTCAGGTCGCCCAGTACGGTAAGCCGCGCTTCAAGCGCGGGCGACTGCGCGGCGGAATAATAAATAAGCTCAAGCTTCATGGTGAACATCACCTTTTTTTACTGTCAATTTACAACAACTCTTCCGTCTTTCACCGTCAGCCGCCCTTCGCAAAACAGCGAAACAGCCCGCGGTAAAAGCTCCTGTTCGGCCTGGGTCATAACGCGAGCCTGCAACCGTTCCGGCGTGTCGTCCTCCAAAACGGGCAGAGCCTTCTGCAAAATAATCGGGCCGCCGTCCGTCACCCCGGTGACAAAATGTACCGTCGCGCCGGACACCTTTACACCCTTCCGGAGCGCCGCCCGGTGAACCCTAAGCCCGTAAAAGCCGTCTCCACAAAAAGCGGGAATCAGCGCTGGGTGTACGTTTATGGCGCGGTTCGCGAACTGGGTGGCAAACTCTTCCGTTAACACAAACATAAATCCGGCCAGCACCACCAGCCCTATGTCGCGCTCTTTAAGAAGGCTGACAAGGCTCCGGGTAAATTCCCGGCGGGAAGAAAAAGCGCCCGGTTCCAAAACCCCGGTTTCAATCCCGGCTCCCCGCGCGCGCTCCAAGGCGAACGCCCCGGGAGTGCTTGAGAGCACAAAATCAATCCGCCCGCCCTTTATTTCGTCTCGTGCCT